>NZ_JCACKO010000129.1:39233-126291 GCF_059505445.1 Brasilonema angustatum
AAACAATTCAGTTCCTGCGGGTTTTAAATCCTTAACAGTAATATCAGCCATTTGAGTTCTCCTTGAAATCAATGTTTTTTAGTATTTGGACAAACGCTTGTGTTTGATTGCTCAATCTTTAGGTTCGGCTGCAAGTATTACCAATGATGATCACACTGCAAGCTACGCTGCCACCTACACAAACGACGCTACCACCACCTTGAATATTAGCAATATCCTCAGAACCGATTTCAGTTATAAAACTTTCCGGATCGTTGAAAAACAATTCAGTTCCTGCGGGTTTTAAATCCTTAACAGTAATATCAGCCATTTGATTTCTCCTTTCACATTTGAATGGTTTTTAGTATTTGTTAATCAAATACTTTTGTTTGCTTCATGATTAAATACTAAAAAATCTCCTTACGTAATTCAAGCATTTTTGCTCTATTTTAGGAAATAAAATCTACATTTTGAGGTGACAAGAGAGTTGTTTCTACCTTTAATTTAAAAAAAATAATTATATAAAAGTTATATAAATAGAGCTTTTTTGTAAAAACTACTTGTAGGGGTAGATGAAGTTGATAAGTGTATCAACTGAAAGTAGTAGAACTAAATAAAGCAATAAGAAATGTCTCTATCCTAAGTAAGAGAAATAACTGCAATAATTATTTCTCCAGAAGTTTGAAATGTTAGCAAAACCAATAAAAAAGCCCAAGAGGATTCTTGGGCTGAACTAGAAAAGTTTGAATGTGCAATTTTTTTAGAGATTTGAAGTATCAATCACATAGCTTGACTGGTGCATAGATGTCTTCAGAGTTGGCATTGAGGTAGGCCCGCTGCCAGTCAATTCCCAATCGGGAGAATTGCTCAAAAATAAAGGTCAACCTCGCCTCTGGTGAGTCATCCCCTTTGTCGCAAGCTTCCAGCAATCCATTAGCGACTATCTGACACCGATTCATCCCAAAGCTTTCTCGGTCAGTAAACTTGTGGTCTGGTTCTTCTGCTAACCCCAACCCTGGTGCAAGCAGCTTGGTGAATAAGGGAACTTCTGGCTGAAAATGCGATCGCAATTGGTAAACTGTCGAAATAACAGAGGCGATCGCTTCATAGTCGCTCTTGTCAAAGTACAAAACTCCTGAGTCGTAGCGCTTGTAATCAGCTGGGTTGTACAAAACCTTGAAGTTAAAAGGAATAGCCATTTCGTTCAGATGCTGCGTGAGAGCACTCATAACCGCAACTGCACCTTCTGAAGTCAAATTGAAGTAGATTCGCACAGTCTGCTGATGACCCTCTAAATTGAGACGAATTGGTCCTGCATTGCCCACCGCCACATAAAAACCGCTTTGGAGCAGATTTTTCGGCATGCGGATAGCCACCTGTTCACCCACCACAACAGTAGCTTGTGCTGATTGCAGATGCCGATCGCGCTCAATATGTAACCTTAGACCATTCTTAGTCACGGCTACGCTGCCATCACTTTCTTCCCAGAGAACATACCAACAAGAGTCAAAGTAGCCAGTGCCGCTATTACTTTCGTGCAAGCGATTGTAAAAACCCAAGTCTACTCCCAAAAAAGTATTGTTCTCTAAGTCCAGTGGCAGAGGATTGGAATCTGTTAGGCGTGCGTGGGTAGTTCGCATACCACCGTTGTAATAGATGCCGTAGAGAAAAGAGCGCAGTTGCAGGCTCACATATTTGCACTGAATCTCTACAGGGATTTGCTGAAAGCGGGCGATCGCCTCTGCTGGCAGTTCAAAGGGTTTGTAATCTGGATGACGAATGCTGAAGTCAGACTCGATCTGAACCTTGCTCGCAATTTCTTGCAGAGCATCCAGCACTCGCTTAGTTGCTACATCTGGCTGTTGAATTAGAGAATCTAGTAATTGTGTCATGGTTGAGTTGCGACTAAACATCTTAAGCAGCAGTACAGCTCAAACGTCCAGATTCAGCAGCAGCAGTGCCAAAAGTCGTTGACATGGATTGTTCTGGACGGCATAACAATGTCTTAGCTACCTGAAGCATGATTATTGCGATATTGCCGAAGGTTTTCTGAAACTGAATCATCGCCAAAATCTGTTGAATCAATACAAGACCGGCAAATTGCACCACACGCCGCAAGAAATCAGGGCGCTGTTGTAAGATTTCTGGGAAGGTGTCGAAATAAGCCAAGGTCAGAACAGCGATCGAAGGCTGAAGCACCTCAAGGGGAGTCGCCGCTAGGCGTAGAGATTCTTCAATACTGAGTGCATTGCTGATCACCAAGCTACTTAACCAAATTTCCAGATAGCTGGCGATAAGTGTTCCCAAATCAAAAGCAGGGTCTCCCCAATTACAGCGCTCCCAGTCAATGAAGCGCACAATGCTGTCACCGGATTGCTGCCAATTGGTGTGCAGGAGAATATTGTTCAACTTCAGGTCATGATGCGTCAGGCAACAAGGAGCGAAAGCGCTGCCCAGTTCTCTTATCGCTTGCCCCAAGCTGTCGTAGCGCTGATAGAGCGAAAAGAATTTTAGCGCATCTGCGGGTACTCCTCCAAAAATTTCCGGTCCAATCCGTTCCAGCCCCCGAATCAAGTTAAGCACTTGACCAGTGAGGGCGTCCTTTTGATTTTGATGGAAGAATTCCCGATAGTTCTGACGATTGAAGCTGGCACGATGGATAGTAGCTAAAACAGTGCCAATTGCAGAGGCGATTTGGCTTGGGAAGTTCTTTTCCTGAGCGTAGAAATCAGTCAAATCTTGATAGTCATCCAGATACCTGAAGACAAGAATCGAATTCTCTGGGTCAAAATTGAGCACCACCGGCAGCAATGGGCGAAGGTGATCCAGTTCTGGAAATTGGTTTAAGAACTCTTGAACACGCCATTCGCCTAAAAACTCACCAAATGTTTTCCCATCCTGATAGTACCGCTCTTGCTTGACAAGGAGTTTAGAACCATCTGGTAAACTCACTCTCAAGTTAAAATTCTTGGCAGCTACTAATTCAATCTGGAGCTGGGTTTGTTGTTCGGTGGTACAAAGACCCTGACTAAATAAATAATTGCCTACGTTTTGGGAGCTTAACAGTAGTGTCATTATACTTTTAAATCGCTATATTTATTGATGTTGATGTTGAGAGAACATGGGAGATTAGGCTCAGAGGAAGATTGTAGGTCGCCAATTGTGATGTGGGTGCTTTCCTTGGACGTTACTTTCTCTACTGTCTGGGTTCCTCGAGTCGAAAGCCCCATTTTTTTCAGCAAAAGGTTAATGTTGCGATCACTGACCGAAATCCCCAACTCTTTCTCCAAGTGCTTGCTCAACCAATGGGCTGTCCAAGTCTGAAACGAATATCCATAATCACGGGGACTATGGGTAACCAGTTCTTTCAAACGCTGCAAATATTCTTCATTAACTGCCTTCGGACGACCAATTGGAGACTCTTGCCATTGGTGCGCCATTCCAGTACGTGCTATGTGCATCCAATGCCGTGCTGTTGCTGGACAACACCCCAAGGTTTGACAAATTTCGGTTTGAGATTTCCCCGAATCTGCGAGCAACATAATTTCAATGCGTTGGCGATAAGACTCAGGTAAATCCTTATGCAAACTTTTTTGCAGCATTTTGCGCTGAAACGGTGTTAAAAATTTACCTGTTGCATTGTCTATTGCTTGAGTGTCAGGTTTTGTTCGGTCATGAGACATAGTAAGTAAAATTAGACTGCTTGAAATATCCCTAAAAAATTAATGATTTTTTTTTAAGATTAATGCATTTCAAATATGCTATGCTCTTACTTCAAACTCATTAAATAATTTGCAATAAAGCTCTGCTTGGCTTTAAATTGTTCTTAATCTTTTTTTATACTTTCGTTAATTATGTTAAAAATCAAGCTTTTTCAGTTGATTTTTCCGACACAATAAAAGGAGATATGTCTCCAAATAGGAATTGGCCAACCGACGTTAACAATACTAATTGCTAATACGAGTAAAGCGATCACAAGGTGCGCCCTATGCCTGACTCACTTCGTGAGTCCCCTGAACGGAGTTCAGGGCAACAAGCGGAGCTTGTTGAGGTATAAACGGGCGATCGCTCATGCGTTGATGCATCTGCTGCCAGTGCCAAACGCTTTTCGTTCTCCGGCCTTTGGCTTAAAATCCAGCATAGCAGTGGACTAAAACAGGATGTGATATCAAGTGTTGCCCGTCCGGTTTTTGTTTTATCTTCCCCGTCTCGATACCATTCCCGTAGTTGCTGACGCACAGTATTTTCCTTTTTACCCAGTAGTTCTGCTAAAAAGACTGAAACTGTTGTCAACCCGCGCTTATTGCATCATTACCATTCCAAAGCTCCACATTGCCAGTACGACAGCTTGAGGCTTTAGTTGTTTCGCATTTTTTCAATTACTTTTCTCGTCCATTCTCTTAATTCCTTACTTTTTCCTACCTGCATTCACTTTATTACACCCTGGATTATCCTCTGCTTTTGCCTTAAATATTTCTGCGGACTTCCATCAGATAAGTATTTTACCTGCTTCTCTATGCCTTTCTTAAATACTTACCCTTGAAAGGTGTAAGGAACCCCATCAATAAATTGAGGGGCTTGATACAAGGACGCCGTATTTCTCGCACCATGTGTCTCGAAATACATCTTTTTTCTTTTCCATGTTTAAAAACAGGAGCCAGTGCCGTGGGCGAGTCTCTCGACTTGAGGCATCTGGCGTGGGCTTGTTCCTTTTCGGGGCTAATTATCCCTTACACCCCTACACCCCTATACCCGCCCCGAAGGGGCTTGGTCAACAATTACGTTGGGGAGCAAGCAAAATGTATTTTATTATACTTTAAAACTTCTGCCTTCTCCTTCAAAGACGCTGCGCGAACGTACTTCTGCCTTTCTTTTTGACAGACATTAATAAAGGAGTTTTGTCTTTTTCAGTTAATTCGTCGCTCTCCCCTGCTTCCCTTGAATAGTCACATCTATCGGCATCACTTAGCAAGCTAGCTGCGTGTAATAGCGGATTAATATTACTTTGATTACCCACCACCAGAGTCACCATATTTTCAGGCTTCAAGTATTGCTGCGCCACTCGTTACACATCAGCTGCTGTGATAGCGGCGATCGCACAGCGCGCATACCCCTTGTTGATTGTAACGTCGTGCCAAACGGCGAATCCATTCCCGGCTGTAGCCTCTTACTTCCGCTACTTCTGCTGTTGTTTTCTCTTTGGCGCGAGCAGCCAAATTATTTGATAGTGACGGCTTTCAACTAGGTCAGAGCACTGACGATAACGTTGTTCGAGTTCTTCAACCCCCAAGTGCGGTTGAATCGTTACAAGTTTCGGCATTGGCGATCGCTATTGGTATATGCACACATATTTTATTAAACACTATTCATCCGGACTTGATATCACAGGTCCTGCTGTGAAGCGGTTGCGATCGACGACCACATGACCTCCTACTACTGGAATCGCGCCAAAGGGAGCAAGTGCCTCGATTGCCTGAAAATTTGTTGTTGCCCGGTAACCAGTCAATAAGCCCGCAGCAGCCAACGTCAGGCTACCAGCGCAGATGCCGATGATATACTTGGCGCGATCGCCTCGGTCAGCGAGAAATGCCAACGTTTCTTCATCAGACAAAAGATTGGTTGTAGAGGCTCCAACACACAGAACATCGAGGTTTTGGGGACAATCGGCAAAGGTGGTCGTAGCGTGCATCCCTTCCCGATGCACCATGCCAGAGGATTCAGTATTTTTCTGAGGGTTGGTGTGCTTCCAGAGGAAGTGAATGTCGCAATTTGGAGCATCACAGAACGCTGTGTAGACACCGATAATGTCGGGAACAAAGCAGTTCGGGTCTGCAAGAATACCAATTTGTAGGCGATCTAGAGCTTGGGTCACTTTGTTTCTCCTGGATGTGAATTCTTTTCGGTATTAGGCATAGCATCTATGCTAGAAATACGACTGGGTTATGCCTAGACCTCAATCGAGTACACTTTCTGCCATTGCCATAGTGGCAATTCCTTTGCAGCTTCTGTTTGAAGCTATCGACCAAGCTGAGAGTGAACAAGATCTGCGAGTGGACATTGTGGGTTGTGCCCTAAGGAAGTGTAGATAGGTAATAAGTTGTAGCGCTTCATATCGCCAAAATTGCGGGCACCAATTTCAGCACTCATATACCAACCGTTAAAGGTTCTGGTGCAAAAATACCAGGACGACTCGTTTTCCAACAAAAACGCTTGCCGCTGAGCTGACCAAACCGATGAATTAGACCACGACACCTAAGTGCTTCCCTATAGCTCAGCTAGTAGCGGACTGTAGTTTGCGCGATAGACGGAGTTCGCTAGGTAGCGCGTCATGAAATTTCGGATGATCGGCGGGAGATTTCGTATCTGGTCCCGACGGTGGGTCTGTTCATGTACCCAGCGAATCCGAGTGATCCGTTGGGTTGTATATTCATCCAGTACTTGCGCGACGTCTCGCTCCGACACGATCAACTTGGACAGCACGAGTGCGTCCTCAAAAGCCATTGCTGCACCCGACGCCATATTGGGTGATGTTGCATGGGCAGCATCGCCGATGAGTAAGACCCTACCCGAACCCCACGGCTCCTGCAGGATGTCCTCGATGACACCAAAGTGGATCTGTTCTGAAGACTGGAGTTCTGCCAGCGCTTCAGGCACTGGACTGGCGTAAGATCCGAAGCGCGATCGCAGCCGCTCCAGTCGTCCTTCTAGAGGATCATCAAGAGGCTGAGCGATTGCAGCGTCAGCGTAGCAATATACTTGACCGCCACCGACTGGGATGAACAGAAAGACTCCACGGTGCCCGGCAAAGACGGTCCATCCCGTTATCGATGGCGGACACGACACCAGGAACCGCCAGCCCACCTGACCACAATAGCGGGGCTGCGAGTCCCCGAAGATCAGCTTGCGAATCGATGAACGCACACCATCGGCACCCACCACGAGATCGTAGAGACTCTCGGTTCCATTGCTGAATTGAACTGCAACGAGGTTCTCACGCTGCTCAAGTGCAACCACGGTTGTCGAGAAGTGAAGCTGTGCAGTTCCCAAGGCCTCGACCATGATGCTCTGGAGCGCAGTTCGGCGAATACCCACACAGGGACCGCAGCTTGCCCATACGCTTTCAGTATCGATCGTGGCTAGCTTTCGACCCCGATCATCTAGCAGTGTCTGAGTCCGTATCAACGAACCTTGGCGAAGGACCTGGTCGAACAGATTCAACGACCGAAGCGCACGCATCGCATTTCCAACAAGGTAAATACCCGCACCATGAACAGACCATGCCGCCTGGCGCTCCACGATATCGGGATTCAGTCCCTGACGCTTGAGGGCAATAGCAAGACTAAGCCCAGCCATGCCGGCTCCAACGATGAGAACACGCTCAATTTTAGGCATTTTGGTAATCCTTCCGACTTGATCTGTATTGGAAGCTGAAAGAGACCGAAGCGAGGTGGGAGATCAGTTCATGAAGTTTGTGCAACCTAACGCTAGACTTCAGCGGCTCTTTGCCCGCCGCGCATGCGGTTCAACCGACAGCAACTCAACTGCTGATTGGACTGAACTGATTCTATCTAACACCCAAAACGGGATTGTAGACAGAAAGATTTCTGTACAACATACCCCTATATGCAATCAAAAGAGTACCCGATCGAGGTCTGGGCAGAGTGGGTTGCCATCCCTAGTATACCGAACTGCTGCTGCCCGATTAAACGCTGTGCAACCAATGCACTCCCTATTGTCTGACTTGCGATCGGCGACTGCAATCGGACCAGAAGCTTACTATCAATTCGTAGCTGAAGGTCGAATACAACCCCATCACGCAGAAGCGTTTGGTTTTTCTCAGGACACGCTCAAGCTAGAGCAGGGAGAGGAAATTCAGTGTGATGTTGTTGTATTCTCTTTAGGTTCGCTGACTTCCGTATTTCCCTATTAATAGATAGGAGTTGAAATGGAGATAAGCGAATTCATTGTTTGGAAACAAGTTGATTTATTGTGCTTATCATTTTAACCATTTTTACAGTTATCTATGTCATTTTGAAATCTTCTTTAGTTTTTATTAGGAAATAAGATGCGTTTCCCCTGCACCCGAGGCAGTTTTCATTTTTGCTCCCGATGGGACGCTTCTGGGGAGTATTGAAACGGGTGTACGAACAAGCAATTTAGCCTGGGGAGAAGATGGTCACAGCCTCTTTATTACAGGCAACACAGCCATCTATTGCATTCGCTTGACTGCCACAGGCGAGGGATACAGGACTTAAGCAACTGGCACAAAAGGGGGGGCGTGGTACAACCCTGCCCCACGGTAATTTAAATCAGACCAAACACATATAAACGTCTGGACGTTTTAGTTGTTAATCTTAAACACAGATTCAACTGTTGATTTAATCGAATCCCCTGCGTCCTTTAGCCTTTGTACTATGGGCTGCTTATTCTGCAAAAAGACTCGCGCACAGTTGCGTCCTGGCATTCCTGAAATTGAACCACCAGGATGAGTGCCTGCACCTGTCAAATACAAACCCGAAATGGGTGTTTGGTAGTTGGCAATCTCTGGCAAGGGACGGAAAAATACCATCTGATCTAAAGTCATATCAATATGATAGTAATTTCCTTTATACGCGCCTAATCTTTCTCCTAGTTCAGCCGGACTTTCCACGCCACGGGCGATAATTGCGTCCTTCACATTTGGTGCGTAGTCTGCTAGCTTATCAATCACCTTGTCTGCGACTTTGTTTTTTAATTCATCCGTCCACCCTGTACCATTTAAACCAGTACCTTCTGCACCTGCGACTTGATACGGACAGAAAAACTCAATCCATGCGGTATGCTTACCAGGAGGTGCCATTGATGGATCTAGCACTGTTGGCACAACGACATACATTGAGGGATCAGAATCTGGAATTTCTCCTAAACTACATTTGCTATGAGCCTGTTCTACATGAGCAACAGAATCTGCAATTAAAACAGAGCCAATCAAGTATTCGTCTTTGTGTTCGTGGTGCTCAAAGCGCAGTGGTTCGTTTAAAGCCAAGTCTATCTTGAGGATAGTTTCGTTGTTGTTGACAATGCGGCGTTCTAATCTTTCGCGTAAATCTGGATCAGCAGCATTTACATCGCTGGTATCCATTAATTGTAAAAACACACGCTTGGCATCAATGTTTGAAATCACTGCGTGCTTAGCACGGTATTCTACGCCATTAGCCACCCGCACACCAACAGCACGATTATCATCAATCAAAATTTTCTTAACGTGCTGGTCTGTCAGGATAACACCACCTTTACTTGTAACCAAATTTACTAAGGCTTGCGTTAATGCACCAGTACCGCCACGCGGTCTAGTCATCCCTGGATTATGACGCATTGCCATCATAATTGCACCAATACCAAGGGTTTTTTGGGAGGGAGGCGCACCAAGTTCTGATGCAAGTCTTGCCAAAGGTGCTTTGAGAAATTCTGAATCAAACCACTCGTTGACAATATCCTCACCGCTGGTTAGCATATTGCGAATAAAGTCCAGCGTCTTATTGGTAGAACCAATTACCGAAAATAAATCTTTTAGCTTTGCAATGTCGTAGTTGCCAAGAATATCTAAGACAGATTTCGGTGGTGCATTAAACATGGGAATCATCGCACCAATCGCCTGCTGCCAGTATTTTGTAAATTCTAGATATTTTTTGGCATCGCGTTCACTGTAACGCGCAATTCCGGCACTCGTTTTTTCTACTGATTTATGAGCTAAGAAATATTTGCCATCCGGATGCGGACAGAAAACAACTGGATCGCACTCCAGATATTGCAAACCATATTTTTCCAGTTCTAATTCTTGTACAACTGGTCCTAGATGAATAAACTCGTGGTCAATAGCACACAAATTAAACTTAAATCCAGGAGCTTCTTGTGGTAAATATTCTTCTGTTGTTGCCCCACCACCAGGAATAGGACGTTTTTCCAATAGTAGCACACTATAGCCAGCCTTGAGTAAATAAGCAGCACAAACTAAACCGTTGTGTCCTGCTCCGATAATGACAACATCATACTCTTGCATAAATGAAAATTCGTGCCTATACGTTCCTTTACGAGGTTACAAATTATGACTTCTAATTCCATCATTCGCCAGTTATAGAAATGAGAGAATACAAACAAATTAGCTAACCACTAATTGTAAGAAACAGCAGACAATTAGTAATTAGCGGTTGTATAATGTGCCCTACACTTTTACAATAGGTCGTTATTCATAGAGTTTTTCTCAAGACTCGCTTGAAACTAAAGATTGTGCTTTGTATGAACCTTTGGTTTCTGGTACCAACATCCAGAAAATAACAGTAGCAACAGCGGCGATCGCAGCCAAGCCAAGAAAAGCAATATTGTAGCCAGCCTTTTGTACAACAAACCCAGCTAGCAGATTACTCAGACCAGCACCTATACCAATAGCAGTATTTAGTGCCCCTTGTGTGATATTAAACCGACCTGTACCTTTAGTTAAATCAGCGACCATGAGTACTGAAAGTACACCAAAAATACCGCCAGCAACTCCATCTAAAATCTGTACAGAAACCAAGAAATAAGGATTATCTGTTAGAGTGTAAAGTACACCACGAATTGGCAAGACAGCAAAGCCAAGTAAAAAGACTGGTTTTCTGGCAGCATGTGCAAAACGACCAGCCAAGCTAGCAGAAGGAATCATCACTAACTGGGCTACGATGATGCAAGCTGACATATAAAGTGTAGCTCCTGTAGCTTTGCCTTCTGCAAGTCTCTGACCGACGAGTGGTAACATCGCTGCATTGGCAAAGTGAAACAGAATTACTGCAAGACAAAATAAAAGTATGCGGCGATCGCTGAATAATTGCATAAACCCAGAGACTTGATGCCCCTCTTTTTCTGCACTATCCTCATCCTCTTCTTTTGCACCACGCGCTAATTTGTGGTCAATTTCCTTTTCGCGAATCCTCGAGACGGCAACTGCGCTAGCCGCCGCCATCGCTGCTACCAGAAAAAAGATACCTTGGCGAGTAATAAAAAAACCTATTAAACCAGCCAAAGTCGCTGCAAGTACATTGCCTGCATGATTAAACGCCTCATTGCGACCAACTCGACGATCGAAATTATCATGTCCTACCAGTCCCAAGCTAATAGCAGCGATCGCAGCTGGAAACACCGCTGCTGCCAAACCAATTAAAATTTGACCACCAATGACTATCGGAAAAATCGGGAAAAGGGCTATTACGATGCAACCAATAGATACAAGGGTTGCAGCCACTATAATCAATTCTCGTTTTTGACGCAGTCGGTCTACCAACCCACCTATTGGTGTTTGGGCAATAACTGTTGCAACAGTTGAAGCGGACATTGCAATCCCAATATCTACTGGATTCCAATGTTCTGAAGCTTTTAAAAAAATAGCTAGATATGGTCCTACACCATCACGCACATCAGCTAGAAAAAGGTTTAAAAAATCGAGTGCTCTTAAACTTTTTTGGCTTGGTTTTCTACTTTTTTCTTGCATGAAAATAACTCCGATTACCAAAATCATTTAATCATTGAAAATTAGACCAGTCTATATCTCTAAAAGTATAGTTTTAGGTTTATTTTTCCTGTATAGCAGTTAAGCTGATACAATCTTTTACTGTTCAAATTTAGTTAAAATACCTCCTTTTATTACTAAAATTCATAACAATCAGAAGGAAGGAAATTGTTTAAGACGAGCATCTACCAAAAGGAGCATCATCTCTTTTTGTATTTCCATCTTTCTGATTTGCAACACGATATCTTCATATTTAAAATATGGTAAGTTTACCAATTCTTTTATTTTTTGCATTAAGGCAACAACCACTTCAAGTGAAACTCCTTCTCCTTGAGTACAGTTAAAATATTCTAGAATGATAGGTTTATCGTCAGTACGTGGAGAATATTGTGCTGTAAAACTTAATGGACGAGTATTTCCATCCTCTGTTAATTTCACTTTTAACGCCACTGTCATTTTGTTATCCTCTAGTAGCTTCATTTGTATCTCCTCTGGATATAAAGAGACAGTTTTACCATCGGCATTAAACTCAAAGCTTGGCATTTTGCTACGGATAAACTCGGAAGTCATAGCACGGTTAATATCTTTTTCTGTCATGACAACACGAATAGTGATATTAACTGGTTCATTCAGTTCAACTTGACCAAAGAGAACACTGAATGGATTAACTGCGACATTATCTATTTGCAGCTTGATTTCCTGTATGCGAATATCTTGTTTGACCAATCCCTGACCTTCAACTGAAACTCCATCTACTAGCCCCTGCAATAACTTCAGAAAATTAGTTTGTATATCTACGTCTATTTTGTCTGCTGTATCTAGCTGTTTAGAAAGTTGCTTCTCAGCTTCGCGGGAAAGCATTTGTTCTTCTATACGTTGATATTCTGACATGAGTGAATGATTTCCTAGTATGGTGTCACTGCTTAATTTTGACGCCAACAACTGAGGAGTGTATCTACATCAGGATATAGAAGATATAAAAAAGCTGAATTTGTTGACTTTCGCCTAGAAAATGTGTTTATTATCTGACATCAAATTGAGAAATCATCTTTGCTGTCTCAAGACCTTTTCACAAAAAATGAGGTCATGTAGGACTCATATTTAATTTGTGACTAAGCTAGGTACACTTTCTGTAAAACTTAAGCGTTATGCGTTCCCTACTTCCACGAGTAAATTCACACTCATCAAACCGGATTCCTATACTTATTTTGCTTTAGTTTATAGCAAAATAAATTATAATAGGATAAATTCGATTTTCAATCACCTTACTGGTGGTACTTCATTATTAAAGTAGTCTTCTAAATGAGAAATAGGCTTTAAACCGACAGCATCTTCAGAGAGTTCTGTTACTAATTATTCATCAAAAGAAACATACATGATTTCCTCATGTACTGTAATATTAGGTGACAAAGAGAACTATAGCAATCCGTGCAGGAGTTGTAAAATTATTCGTTGAGGTGGGGAACAGAGAACAGGGAAGAAGAATATGCAAATGTACTTTGTTTTTTCACAAATGAAATAGGACTGCTATAGTCTATAGTCATGCGTTGAGGGGTCATGAACTTATTCGTTGAGGCGACGCAATTTGCTCTTGTCTTTAAGATTGATTTCCTTTGTTTAAGGAGCGATTGCCACATTGCGTTCATTCACCTTTAACGTAGTAGCTTTAATCACCTCACCGTATTTATTGCGAGTACCAAAGCCTTGTACCTGAACTTTGTCACCTACTTGAGCCGTATTAACAAGTTGATTACCAGCATGAGGTGGAAACTTCACTTGTACTCCCGAAGAAAGAATCACGCCATTAATTTCTCCTCGCTGTCCTACCAACCATTGTTGGGCTGTTCCTTCGGCTGATAAATTGCTGTAATCATTGGGGGTAGGTGGAGGTGGGGGTGGTGCATCGGGAGTTGGTTTGTTTGCGATTGTCTGCTGGGTTTGACGATTGGTGATTTCGTTTGCTTTAATTTCTTGTCCAAAGGGCGTGGATACACCCGTTTTTCCTGTTACGCTGATATCAGTTCCTAAACTGATTTGTGCAACTAAATTTCTGTTCAGATGTGGTGGAATTTTCACTTGCACTTTATTGTTGAGCAATAACCCATCTACTCTACCTTCAGGGTTGAGCAGGTATTGCTGAATTTTACCTGTCAATGTAGTAGCATCATTGTCTGGAGGAACTGGTAGTGAATCTGGAGGAGCTGGTAGTGAAGTACTTGCACGACTCTGGTCGAAATTGCTAGGATTTGGTCGTACCGAACTGATTTCGGACGAACTTGCACTCCAAGCTGGATTTCTGGTCATGGCACTGTAAGCCCATATACTACTGAGGGCGATCACCACCCCCACAGCTCCACTGCCGAGCATCAGCCGCAGGTTACGCCGCTGTGTTTGATCTTGCATCTGTTTTGCTTGCATCAGTTTTAACGCTTCCTGAAGAGCCTCTGGTGAAATATTTGCTTCTGCTGCTGCCTGCATCAATTCTGCCGTTGAGTAATCTTGATGTCGCTGCGCGTGTAACTTAGCAGCAAGGCCAAACACATCAGCAGCCGTTTGACTAGATATACGATCATTAAGGTGATTCATGATGGGGTCTTTGTGAATGGATGAGAAGTGATTCGTCACACAACGCCTGATTCATAATTATGTTGTGCAAAAATCGTGCCAAAGATACAGGTTAGATACATTTGAGTAAGGCAAGATAAGAATTGAAACAGATCACTGTTCAATGAACCCAATTTTTGATGAAACTTCGACGCTGGACACTGCGGCAGCAGCTCACCATCCTGACTATCCTATTTCTAGGTTTGAGCGCGGTAGCATTATTGCTGTTAGTGCAACTGTTTGAAAGTTTTGAAGGCGCGGTGGTGGCTCATAATCAGCAAGAACTTGCTAAAGCCAACACGCGTTTAATCAAGCTGTTCTGGGAATCGAATCTTTTTAAGGGGGGAGTCTCGAAAGGGAACATCAATAGACCTTTAACAGAGCTTTCCACTGAAGTATTGGCGAACTTTGGGCGAGTTGAAGGTGGCTTTTACCTGTTACAGGGAGATCAGCTTCTGGGCTATGCTTATCCCACACACGGTGGACCTGTGCCCAAAAGCGATATTCCACCAGCTGAACGAGATACAATTCTCCAACTGGCACGACGGGCAACGAGTCAAGGATTGCCTCAAGAATTCGTCCTGCGTCCTAAGCTGGACGTTGTGGTGGTGCGCGCAGATCCTCTGCCACTTTGGGGAGCGGTATGGACAATGAAGCGGATACCTCGCACAGAGGACAGCCAGCAAAAAATTCTTAGCGTACCAGTTGTCTTGGGAATGTTGGTGGTTGGTTTTTGGACTTTTGCCATTGCGCTCCAGCTACAGTGGGGTGTGCAACGGCTCCAGCAGAGCATTAAGGCAATGGAAGCAAATCAGGCAAATCAAATTCCACCCCTACCTGCCGAGATGGGAATGTTGGGAGACGCCATCAATACAATGCAGTCCCGTCGTCAAGAGTTAGAGCAGCGTCTGCATCGCGTGGAACGACTGGCTTCACTAGGACAGTTAGTAGCGGGTGTTGCTCACGAAATCCGCAATCCCCTGGCTAGTATGCGTTTGAATTTGCAGTACACTGATCGGCAACTGCGAAAGCAAGGCTTAACTACATTGCCTATTGATAGTCTCTTAGAACAAGTAAACCGTCTGGAGCATCTTGTACAAAGACTTTTATATTTTGACAAAAATCAGCAGCAGGAGGCTTTAGCTCTGACATCGCTAGAGAACATTGTCTTGGAATCTGTCTCGCTGTTGCGTCTCAAAGCTGAAGAACAGGGGGTAGACCTAGTTTACCAAGCTCCCGCCCACCCAATGCCAGAAATTTCTCTGCGTCGTCGCGAACTGGGACAAGTGATGGTCAATTTAATTCTCAACGCCATTCAAGCCAGTCCTGAAGGAGAACAGGTGACGGTAGGAGTGGAAGAGGAGTTAGGCGCTCAAAGTCAGCAAAAAGAGCGTTACTTTGTGGCTTGGGTAAAAGATAAAGGACCTGGTTTACCGCCAGAAGAGCAAGAACGCATTTTTGACCCGTTCTACTCCACCAAACCAGAAGGAACAGGACTGGGACTCTCAATCAGTCATGAGATTGTAACTCGACATGGAGGATATATCCAGGTGGAATCATCTCTAGGAAAGACACGATTTAGTGTTTTCTTACCTTACGACTAACGCAAAAACTCTCTCAAACTTTTATTTCTTTGTGTCCTACCCTGCGGGAAGCCACTAGCCCCTAAGGGGCAAAGCAACCTTCGGTTCGCTAGCCCCGGAGGGGGCGCTGCGCAAACGCTAACGCCGGGGGGATACTCCCCCCGGCAGACTTTGGAGCTGCGCAAACGTGTCTATGCGGTTCATTTTCTCTTCCAAATTTCTCATGCAAAATTAAAAATGGCTAAAATCCTAATTATTGATGATGAAAGAGCACTGCGGCAGGCGATCGCCCAAATTCTTCAAGATGAAGGATATGAGGTGCTGCAAGCGGCAGATGGAGAGCAGGGTTTGAAGATCCTGTTGGACAACACAACTCATCCTGATCTCGTCTTTCTGGATTTGAAGATGCCCAAAACCCAAGGAATCGCAGTCCTAAAAACTCTCGAACAAAGACTGTTTGAGTTACCTGTGATTGTCATGACTGCTTATGGTACCAGTCGCACAGCAATTGAAGCCATGCAGTTGGGTGCTTACGATTACCTGACCAAACCTTTTGATTTAGAAGACTTAGTTAATATCACCCAAAAGGCACTTGCGCATCACCAAGAACCTGTGTATCAAATGGGGGAGTCGGACTTGCAGAGTTTGGAGCAGTCAGACGAGTTATTGGGGCGATCGCTCGCTATGCAAGAAGTCTTCAAACTCATCGGGCGGGTTGCTCCAGGAAACACCACTGTTCTAATCACAGGAGAGTCGGGCACTGGTAAAGAATTAGTTGCTTCCACACTCCATACTACCAGTCCTCGTCGTAAAGGACCGTTGGTGAAGGTTAACTGTGCCGCCCTCCCAGAACATTTGCTAGAAGCTGAATTATTCGGACACGAAAAAGGTGCTTTCACCGGAGCGAATCACCTGCGAATTGGTCGATTTGAACAAGCAAACGCTGGTACAATTTTTCTCGATGAAGTTGGGGAACTCAGCCCTGTTATTCAGGGTAAGCTGTTGCGTGTCTTACAAGACCACTCATTTGAACGGCTGGGAAGTAACCAAACTCGTACCGTAGATGTACGGATTCTCGCTGCTACGAATCGGAATTTAGAGCAAATGGTTAAGCATAACCAGTTTCGGGAAGATCTATATTACCGCTTCAACGTAGTCCGGATTGATATGCCACCATTGCGCGATCGCCCGGAAGATCTTCAACAGCTAACCCAGTACTTTTTGAGTACGATCGCTTTGCGCCGAGGACTCAAGCGCTTGGCACTCACAATGGCAGCAATGGAAAAACTCACAAGCTACCATTTTCCTGGAAATGTGCGCGAGTTGCAAAACACACTCGAACGTGCTGCCGTGCTTTCTGGTGGACGTGCTATTTTACCAGAGCATCTGATATTGAGTCAACAATCACAACCAGAGTAGGAGCAGAAAATCATGTCTGCACTTATATCCACACCTTCGGTAGAAACCCATTTAGAGACTCAAGCAGTCCTTTATCCAAGCTTGCGCTATCTCGTGCAACTGCTGCCCTTGGATCATCGACGGGTTATTAAGCATCTGAGAAATGAAGTTGAACAAAATCCCTTTTTGCGTCGCACGACGAGTTCTGGCAATGGAGAAACTCTGGTGTCAGATGTTTTACCAGATTGGTATACTCCAACAGCAGCAGAACTTAGTCTTCAAGAACATCTGCAAGGACAAATTTCAGCCCTCAACCTATCCTCTCGGCAGCAAAAAGCTTTACTTTACTTGATTCAATGGTTGTCTCCATCTGGCTACTTGGAAGAATCACCGCAAGTTTGGGCGGCGGGTAGTGGGTTTTCTGTCAGTGAACTAGAAGCTGTGATTCCTGATTTGCAACGTCTGGATCCACCGGGAATTGGTGCGCGATCGCTTCAAGAATGTTTGTTGTTGCAACTTCCGGATCAACCCGAAAATTTAGCTAGACTATTAGTCCAGGATTATTTAGAGGAGATCGCAGCTTGTGTCGGCAATTCCACTGATGCAAAATTTTACCGAGAAACCCTACTGCAAAAGCTACGGCAGACTAGATCTAGTCTTGATTCAGAAACACTCGGTAGTACTATTCGCCAGATTCAAACGCTAGAACCTCGACCAGCCAGGAACTTTAGTCACACTCCTGCACCAATTGTCACCCCCGATTTAAAAGCGGAACCTTATGCAGGCGGTTGGCAAGTTATGTTGGCTTACGAGATGAGTCGAGATTTGTGCCTTGATGAGGAAGCTGTTGCTGTTCTCAACCGTTCACATCGTAAAACCAAAGAAACTCAACGGCTGGAAGTTCTGTTGCAAAAAGCTCGTTCTTTGCTTACCGCATTGAACCAATGGCAAGATAATCTCCTCAAAGTGGGAGAGTTTTTGGTTGATCGTCAACAAGCTTTTCTTTCAAGTCGAGACGCATTGGATCTCGTTCCTACACCACAACAAATGGTTGCTCAAGCGGTGGGACTCTCAAATGCAACTATCAGTCGAATTGTGCGCGAGCGATATCTGTTAATTAGTGGACAACCAAGCCAGATTGTACCATTACAAAAGCTTTGCACACCTGCTCGTGTTGGTGGACACACACCACAACAAATACAGCAGTTCATCCAGCAACTGATTCAAGAAGAATCTCCTGTAAAGCCTTATAGTGATGAGCAATTAGCACAGCTGATTAAGCTGCGATTTGGTTTACCCATCGCTCGTAGAACTGTGACCAAGTACCGCAAAATGGCAGGTGTTGATTCATCTAGTCGTCGTAAGATGCCCTTCGGGCAGGGTGTAATATCAAATCCGGTATGCATCTGAGTGATAAAAAAACCGCAGAGGCGCAGAGGACACAGAGACAGAGGAAGAAGGTTTAACTTATGGCTACGCTTTTCGCAATCAGTCGGTCACGTCAGTGCTACTGTTGCCTCAACCTCAACCAATGTTTCTTAGGAGAGGGTTAGGCTCAATATCATGGGTTGTAAATAGATCCCCACACTTACAGCGGTTTTCAATTGAGTAGACTACAAATTGGGTAAACTAGAGGAGTAGTAAAAATACTCACGGTAATGCCTGCTCCCTACTCAAATGATCTACGCCAACGCGTAATTGATGCTTATACAGCGTATGATGGGTCACTTCGACAACTTGCAGACCGCTTTAAAGTGAGCTTATCGTTTGTCCAACGGTTGATTCGTCGCTATCGAAACATAGGACAAGTGATTCCAAAACCTCATGCAGGTGGAGCGATTCCTAGCCCCTAAGAGGGGCGCTACGCAAACGGAGAGCTTCGCTTAACGCTAAAATTACAGTCGAGAAATTATCAACAGTGCAGCAGCTAGTAGATGAACAACCGGATGCCTTACTAGAAGAATTGTGCGAGCGTTTGGCGAAACGGAATGGGATTACTGTCAGCATCTCAACCATGCATCGTGCAGTTCAACGCTTAGGGTTGACCACTAAAAAAAACACTGTATGCCAGTGAGCAAGACAGCCCACGAGTCTCTAAGATGCGCTTTGAGTATAGGGATTGGGTATTGAACGTTGACCCGCACAATTTGGTATTTGTAGACGAGTCAGGTCTAAACTTAGGAATGACACGACTCTATGGACGTGCAGAACGTGGTGAGCGGTTGTACGATTCTTGCCCCCGGAATCGAGGAAAAAACATATCGTTAATTGGGGCGTTGAGTTTGGACGGACTCATTGCCACCATGAGTATTCCAGGCAGTGTTAACACCGACGTTTTTATAACTTACATTCAAGAGATTTTAGCGCCACAGCTGTGGAAGGGAGCAGTCGTAGTAATGGATAATCTGTCGGTGCATCAAGCCCAGGCAATTCGAGATGTCATTGAGGCTGTCGGTGCACGGGTTGTCTTTCTACCCCCTTATTCACCGGATTTGTCCCCCATTGAATTGTGTTGGTCAAAACTCAAACAGTGTTTGCGTGCTGCAAAAGCTCGAACTTACGAGTCATTTAACCAAGTTTTAACGCAAATTGTTACTGAGCAAATTTCGTCCGATGATGCTTGGGGCTGGTTCGCTCACTGTGGTCTATTCATTTGAAAACCGCTGTAATCATTTGATTTACCACCTTAAAACTGTAGAGTTGAGCATCAATTCAAGTAGTGGGCATCGCCCACCATTTGTAAAACCTTTCTTTGTAAAACCTTTCACGGTAAAACTTTGTGGGCAGTGCTAGCCCTACGGGATCTATTCCAAAACTTAAGCCAACCTTACCAGTAAACCGCTAAGAACAAAGGTAAAAGCATGAAAGCTGATATGGGCTAACATTGCAGCCTCTAGCGAATATTGCCAAAAGAGCCAGCCAAACGTAATCCCCACAATCCCATTCAGTAACAACGCCCGAATAATCACAACTGGAGTGAGGGGAACGATCACGGCAGTCGCTGGCAGGTGTAGTAGTCCAAATACCAACGCGGCTAGAACGATCGCACCCTGGTAAATCCCTTGACTTGGCAACGTAACGCCTTGTTTTAGTCCTTTCCACGCGATCCAAACAAGCAGCGACATTAAACCCCAGCGCATCAAAATTTCCTCAGTGATGCCGCCATAGAACATTGCTGTGAGCAAATTCAACCAACTTGGCTCTGTATTATTGGCTGCCCGTAGCGCTTCAGGTAGGACAGGTTGCATCAACTGATCGAGCAACAAGAGAACGATCGTCGCCGCTGCACCCACACCCAAGCTCCACTTCATCTCAACGGCAAAAGATGGAGACTTAGCGGTGTGAAACACCCAATGATCAATCAAATGGGAGCTTAATCCAACACGATAGGCACAACCAATTCCGATCAGAATGCTGATTGCCAGTAGAACTGAATACTGTAGTCCTTGCAGAAGCATTAAAATCCACAATGGAGGCACTTTTTCCAGTGTTTCTGGAGATAGTTTCGCTAACTGTTGCTCGACTACAGAAATAGACGTGATCGTGTACATCACAATTCCCACACTGCCCAATACAAATAAAATCCCAAATTGTTTCAGAATTGCCATTGGTTTAATCTCTAGAGACATCAGAATACTGGGTAGACACAATGCCAAGATAGAGAATGACAACTGGTGACTAACGTCACCTTATCCTGAAGTATCATTCTATTTCTCCTAAAATTAAACTCGATTGTGCGCTCTTGAAATGGATCGATTCACTGTGAGTTCACCCTCAACAATCAACCTACTGTATATCCGCCATCGATCGCTAAGGGTTGTCCCGTAATATAGCTGGCAGCATCAGAGCAGAGAAACACAACCGCTTGAGCAATTTCCGTTGCCTGACCGATACGACCCATCGGAACCATAGACCCGAGATCATCGAACGTGATGTTCATCTGGTCAGCGCTACGAGCCATGAGGTCAGTCGCAATGGGACCAGGATTGACGGCATTAATCCGAATGCCCTGTTTGGCATAATCGAGGGCAGCCGAGCGCGTCAGCCCCATCACCGCATGTTTGCTGGCAACGTAGGGAGAGATCCCCGGAAGCGCAACGAGACCATTCGTTGATGAATTGTTCACAATCACCCCTGAGCCTTGGGTCAGCATCTGTTGAATTTCATATTTCATACATAGAAATAGCCCTCGCGCATTGACCGACATGATCTTGTCAAAATCCTCTACCGATTGTTCATGCAACGGTTTAACAGCCAGATCGATTCCAGCATTGTTAAAGGCACAATCGAGTTTGCCGTAGGTTGCGATTGCTTTCTGCACCAATTCCCGAACATCCGCTTCACTCGATACATCGGATTTCACGAACAAGCATTGCGCTCCAGTATCACGAATCAGAGCCGCAGTTTTCTCACCTTCTACATTGAGTCTGTCGCAGAAGACGACTTTTGCGCCAGCCGCACCAAAGGCGATCGCTGTTGCTCTACCAATTCCCGATGCGCCTCCAGTAACTAAAGCCACTTTATCTTGCAATATCATCGTGTTTCTCTTGTTTCAATCAATATTGACCTTCAGCACAAAATCAAACTCCAATCTGTCATATTAGCCCGCGCCGATAAGCAGCATCGCCGGGATTGTGGGCAGGTTGAAAACGACGTGAATGACGACGGCGGGCCAGACCGATCCGCTGCGGCGGAAGACCTCGGCAGTGGCGAGACCAGCCACCACGGCTGTGGGAAAGATGATGTTGATGCCGTGAACGAGAGCAAAGATTAGGGTGCTACCCACGACCCCAATCAACGAACCGTAGCGCAGCAGCGCGTTGGCGACGACTCCCCGGAAGAGCAGTTCCTCGCCGAGGGGCGTGACGATTCCGAGGAACAACGTGGCCAAAACCAGAGATAGTACCCCGCCGCTGCCACCCTCGGCGTACACACCCTGGACATTGTTGGTGTTCCCGGTGATCTGGATCCAGCCCAGAACCGCCAGTCCCTTGAGCACGTAGGCGACTAGTCCAGCTCCGACCCCGATGAGCAGCCAGCGCCTTGAGACCCGGCGCACGCCGAAGGCGTTCAGGGAACGAATCCGCAGTAGCACTGCCGCTGCGAACCCAGCAATTCCGGCGATACCGGAGAGCGAGGTGAAGACCAGTCTGTAGACCACGGGGTCAAGACCGAGCCGCTTGAGTTGCGGGCCAACCCCGAACCCGACGGCTGCGAAGACGACGAGACCGACGACGATCTCGAGCCAGCCCGGACGGGAGACCTTGTTTGGTGCGGACAGCTCAGAGGAAGCGGCGGGGGTCTTTCTCGATCCCCGTGCATGGTGAGAAAACATTTTAGACATGGTAATGAACTTCTAAATTTTCTTTGGCTTAGCTAACTTGAGTTGTAGTGAGTTCCAACACTCAACTTCTTCCAGATTCTTACAACGGTTTCTCAGAGTCTTATAGAGTCAGCGAACTTGTTTTGGGGTCATTCCAGTGAGGCGCTTAAGCTGTTGGGTCAGATGGCTTTGACTGGAGAAACCTACTTGTAAAGCAATGTCCGCGATCGTCCAATCCGTTTTCAACAGCATCATTTCGGCCCGTTCCACTCGCTGTCGAATCACATACTGATGCGGTGAAATTCCCATTGCTTGTTTGAATAAACTGGCAAAGTAAGTCGGGCTAATATTGATAATTTCTGCAAGTTCAGTCACTGACAAATTTCGGTCAAGGTTAGTATGAATATAGTCGAGTACTTGCTGCAATTGGGTATGCGTTAAGCCTCTGTTCTTGAATTCAATTGTTGGTGTTGTAATTGTTAGCATGGTTCAAAAATTAGCAATCTTGTTCTACAAAACAGGCAAAAGATAGCTATCTAATTTCGATAGCTTACCAGCACTAATAAAGAAGTCAGATATAAATTGGGAGCAAAGATCGGGGAACTTAATGACTTGCAGCAATAATGGCTGCCATCAACTCCGTCGTGTTCCAGTGCCCGCTATACCGAGTTCCATTGATAAACAGGGCTGGGGCAGACGTTACTCCAGTATGTATTCCGCCTTCGATATCTTCATTGATGCGAGCGACATGCACTTGTTTAAACAACTCTTTCAGAAACTGAGGAATGTCAAGCCCTAAATCATTCGCGTACTCGACAAGATAACCGTTCTCCAACTTTTGTTGATGGGCAAATAAAGTGTCATGCATTGACCAAAACTGTCCCTGGGCGGTGGCGGCTTGGGCGGCTTGGGCTACCCGGTGAGCATGGGGATGAATCTGTGTTTGCGGAAAATGGCGGAAGATGAAGCATAAATAATCCTCTCCAAAAGAAGCACTAAGCTCTCGTTTGATAACTTTAATCATCTTGTAAACGCCTGCACTTCTAGAGCATTGATAGTCTCCATACATCACCAGCACTACCTTGGCACTCAGCACACCTTGAATACGATCTTGGGTTGAAGGTGGTACAAGTAAGGAACTGTGGTTACGGTCGTCGCTCATCTGACTGCATGACTATTTACATAAATTCAATATATGCTATTGCCTTCAAGTCGTCGTCTATAATGAGTTAAAATTTTTACAGTATAAATTGATAGAGCAACCATTCTATCGTAGAGTGGAAGCTTAGCTCTAACTCAAGTTAGAATCCAAATTCAATAGAAAGTACACCCTATAAACTGACAATGCCGCGTTTGACGGCAACAATCACAGCTTGGGTGCGATCGCTCACATCTAACTTATTCAAGATCCGATTTACATGAGATTTAACAGTACCTTCACCGATACTCAAAGCAGCCGCAATTTCGGCATTACTCATCCCCTGTGCCATTGAACGGAGTACTGTCAGTTCTCTTTCACTTAGTTCTGGATTGCTGAGGCGCTGTACCAACTTTGCTCCCACATCAGGCGGAATATACTGCTGACCTCGATGAACAGTACGAATGGCATTCAGCAGCTCGTCGGGTTCAGTTTCTTTCAACAGGTATCCTTTTGCTCCTGCCTGCAATCCCCGATAAATATCTTCGTCACTATCATATGTTGTCAGTACAATAATCCGAGCAGATTTAGCGGTAGCACGAATTGCACCGATGGCGGCAACTCCTTCAACTTCAGGCATTCGGAGATCCATTAGCGTTACATCCGGTTGGTGTTCCCGAAATAAGGCGATCGCCTGTTCCCCATTTTCTGCTTGCGCAATCACCTTCATATCTGGATCACGGTTAATAATCGTGGCTAATCCTTGCCGAAAAATGGAATGATCGTCCGCAATCAGAACCCGAATCGTCGTGGCTTGGCTCATCGTGATGCTACTCCCGATTGACGGTGACAATAATCTCTGTTCCTTGCCCAGGTTGACTCCTAATCGTCAGTTGTGCGCCGATGCGCTCTGCCCGTTCGCTCATGCCTAATAAGCCAAAACCATTAGAGGATGGAACACTCCCAACTCCAAAGCCCTGCCCATTGTCTTTCACGCGCAAGCAAAACCGATCACGATCATATACTAGCTCCACTCGAATTTCGTCAGCATTGGCGTGTCTGATAACATTGGTCAATGCTTCCTGCCCAATTCGCAGTAGGTTACTCTCTAGTTCAGTGGGTAGAGAATACACTGCACCCTTGATTTCATAATATAAAGTGGTATCAGTTGCGGCAGATCTGATTTGAGTCACCAGACGATGTAGAGCACTCTGTAAACTGCCCTCCTCCAAAAGCTGAGGACGGAGCGCTACCACCGATCGCCGCGCTTCAATCAGTCCAGTTCGCGCCAATTCTTTGATCAGGTCTAGATGTGCCTGAGTTGCTTCTAAATCATCCGTTAGTACCTGATTTGCAGCTCCCACCTGAGCCAGAATGCCTGTAAACGCCTGAGCGAGTGTGTCGTGAATTTCGCGTGCCATGCGGTTGCGTTCTTCCAAAATTGAGGCGGCTTCTGCTTGCTTAAGAGCCGTAATATCTCGCGACAGCCAAATCACCTGCTCGTGCCGAATCGGTGCAATGCGCGCCGAAAGCCAGGTTTCTCGTCCACCCGTCCACTGACTGTATTCAACTGTAAGTACTTGTTGGGTTCTCAGCACCTGCTGAATGTAATTTAGGAATTCATCGGCTTGTGCTTTTTCAAAAATCTGGTGCAGTGTTTTACCAATACATGTGTCTTCCTCAATGGGTCTATGCAACTTTCCTTCGACCATTTCGATTATTTGCCCTTCAGCAGTGAGGACACACAGCAGATCGGGAATGGCTGAAACGAGTGCCCGCAGTTCTGCCTCTGAGGCTTGCAACGCTATTTCTGCTTGCTTGCGATCAGTAATATCTGCAATCACTCCTTCTATGCATTCATCGGCTGCATTCAGACGAGAGGAGTAAAGTCCCCAAAACGGTGTGCAATCTCGTTTTCGCATCTGTGCGGCAAAGCTTCGCACTTCCCCATCACGCTTCAGCAACTCAATGGCTTGTTGGCGATCGCACTGATTTACATAGTAGCCTGTGGTGTGTTCAAGCCCAATGATCTGCTCTGGTGAATCAAAGCCAAACAGATTTGCAAAGCGTTGATTGGCATCGAGAATTAATCCATCACAGATGCGGGTTCGGTAGATGCCGACCTGCGAGTTTTCAAAGATAGTTCGGAACTTGGCTTCACTGCGTTGTAAGGCCTCTTCTGCTTGTTTACGCTGGGTGGTGTCATTTCCAACCGATAAGATTTCAACTAAGTCTCCCTGTTCATTTAAGATTGCTTGATTCGACCAGGCAAGCCAAACTCGCCTACCGTCTCGACACAGGTTTTCACCCTCGCCTTGCGGGTACGATTTAGGATTGCGAAGTAAATCGTGGATAAATGGTCTGACATCGCGTCCAGAGGTTTCGATTTCTGGAACGATCGTTTCGAGTAAGGTCCGCCCTAAAATCTGATGTTCTTCATAGCCAAGGAATTTCACCCCATAATCGTTGATGTATCGAATCCGTCCTTGCGGATCATAGCGAATGATGACTGAATTCGCGGTTTGTAACAGGTTGCGATAATTCGCTTCACTTTGTCTCAATGCGGCTTCGGTTTGTTGACGTTCAGAGATTTCCTGCTGTAAGGCTTGAGTTCGCTCTTCTACCTTCCTTTCCAGTGTTTCGGCATAGTCTGCTAAGCGTTCATACAACCGAGCATTTTCTAGTGAAATCGCTGCCTGAGCAATCAACAGTTTGAGGACTTGTAAGCGATCGCTGGAAAACACTCCAGTACTGAGATTGTTTTCCAAATAAAGAACGCCGATAAGCTGACTTTGCTTGAGAATTGGCATACAGAGGAGCGATCGCGTCTGTTTGTGTTGAATATAAGGATCATTCAAAAAAGACGGTTCGTTGACTGCATCATCAAGCACCAGAGTGTCTTGAGTGCGTTCTACCGAGTGAATGACGGAGACAGAAATTGTTGAACAGTCAGCAATAGTAACCTTTTCTAGGTGGTACTGTCTACTCCCACTGCACTGAGCCACCACAGTAAGCTGATCGTCTTCTGAGAGAATTAGAGCGCCTGTTTCGGCTCCGGCATTTTCTATCACCACCTGCATCAACGTAGCCATTAATTGATCGAGATGGATCATTTCTGAGAGGGCTTGAGCCGCTTTCATCACCGCAGCCAAATCGATCGCCGCAGTCGGACGACGGATCGTTTCATCGGTCAAGATTGAATTCGATTGCCGAATCAAGTTGGAATTGAGTAGTTGTGGATAGCGTTTTTCTAAGTCTTTAACTTTAGCTATTGCGCCCCAGCGACCATAGCAGCAGTGCGCCTCTTTCATGTAGGTTTGGGCAATTTTTTCCCGACCTCGCCCCAGATAATGTTTAGCCGCTAATTCATACGCTAATGCTTCTTCCTGGATAAACTCATTTTCAGAAGCGCCTGCGATCGCTCGTTCATAAAACTCTTCAGCCTCAAAGAACTGCCCTAAGACTCGCGCTTTCTCTGCCTCAACCAGATGATATTTATGCAAATAATTCATCGGAGCGTGTTCTGCCCATTTTCGCATCTTCGCTTGGTTGGCGTTAACACGGCTCATCCAAGCTACTTTTTCAGAGCTTGAAGCATCAAATAACAGGCTCAAAAGCACCAGAGAATCATAAAAAAGAAACAGCATTTCTATTACATCTTCTGAAGCCTGCTTTGCAAAGTCAGCAGTTTGTGCAGCTTGATGATACTCTCCAAATAGATAACATAGTATCAGTTTGTTTAAGCAAAAGTAGTGGATTTCAGTGCTGTTCTTAATTGCAGTAGCATGCAATAGCGCTTGCTCTTCATCATATACACTTCCCACTAAGCAACTGGGATTCTCAGATCTACCTAACAAATTGAGGATTGTCTGCCAAAGTACTGCAATCCAATTCAAGGAAGTTTTCCGTCTGATTTGCCTGATTGCTTTGCTGTAGCTTGCCGTTTTATTTTCCAGTTGGGTGAGTTCATCCCCGGCAAAAAATCTGTAACAACAAATATTACAGGCAGCATAGCTTGCAAATTCAAAGTCTCCAGTTTCCACGCCGTTTTGATAAGCATCAACTAGAATTGGTATTGTTTTCCTAAAATGCACCTTTGAGGGCATGATATTGGCACTAAATATCGTTAATGTTTTACTTCTCCCTTCTTGGATATTTGATCGTTCTGTCAGACTTAGAGCCAATTGGCCAAATTTATAGCCAAGTTCGATGTCTTGAACCACTGCACCTAGAACAACTCCGTAGCTAGCATAACTCAAGGGTGACCAGGTAGCGTTGCCATAATTGAGTGATAAATCTACCATTTTGCACACAATCAGTATCATCACTGCTGGTGACACCATAGAAGCAGTAACCGCAATATTAGTCAGAATATTCATTGCCGCGAGCGGCTCTAGTGCGGTCATTCTCGGTAGATTAATTAAGTCTTCAATTTCTCGTCCAGCGAGTAGTGCAGCCGTTTCCTCCAATCTGCTTTGAACATCTAACTGACTTGGAGTTTCTATCAAGGGCACTACCAAGAGCTTTAATACTGCCAAGCCAAGTTCAAGGGCTTCTTCTGAGTTGCCCTGTGACAAATATCCTTGAATTCTGGTATCATAAACCTGCACTTTGTCAACTACTGTCTTCGCATGATCGAGTACCACTTCTACGAAGTGTTCCATTTCACTAAAGCGACCGTGAAGATATGCCGCTCCTGCAGCTTCTGAGTACAGCGCTAAGGTGAGGTCATACTCACTCTGCCAACTCTCTGGATTGAGGAGTTTCAGTCCTGTAGTGAAATATTTAAAAGCTGCTTCATAAGCCGTTGCTGCCTTTGCTTTCTGTCCTGCCATTAAATTCAATCTGGCAATTTCAGTTCGTTCTGGTTGAGCAGTGACTAGTTCAACCCCATGATTAAAATGATCGACAATGGCAAATAGTCGATCAGATCGTTGCTCTTGTGAAGTTTTTTCGAGTAAATTGTGACCGATTTGGAGATGAACAGCTTGTTTCTGCAACTCATCAATCAAAGCATAAGCAGCTTGCTGGACGCGATCATGCAAAAACTTATACTCTTGAACTAACAAGTTTTCATCTAATTCTGACACAGGTTGAATCAATCCAGCTTGGATGGCTGCTACTAAATCTTGGAAAATCGCTTTAGGTGATTTTTCGCAAACGATCGCCAACGTCTCTAAATCAAATTCAGCTCCAACACAAGCCGCTAGGCAAAAAATTTGCTGTGTTGCTTCTGGTAATTTCTGCAACTGACGCAGCAGCAACTCCACCACATTATCCGTGATCTCTTGAGCTTCAATCTCAGCCAAGTTCCATTGCCAGCTCAACTGTTGTGCATTAAAGGTCAACAGATTTTCGCCATACAGCAGCTTCAAAAATTCACCGACAAAGAAAGGGTTGCCCTCGGTTTTACGTGACACAGCTTGGGCTAGGGAACGAACTGTATCAGGATTGTGATGTAATGTCTCAGCTATCAGTTGGCTTAACGGTTCCAGTGTTAAGGGAGTCAGAATGATTTGCTGAAGCATTGCTCCCTGGTTCCGTAGTTTCTTTAGCGTCAAAACCAATGAATGCGTTGGAGTCACTTCGTTGTCTCGGTAGGCTCCGATCAAAAATAGATATTGGGTTTGCTCGTCGAGCAAGATGAGTTCAATTAACTTCAGCGTCGCAAAATCGATCCACTGTAGATCGTCTAAGAAGATCACCAGGGGATGCTCTTTTGCACAAAACGCCCGCACAAATCGTTGAAACGTTAGGTTGAAGCGATTCTGGGCTTCCGTTGCTCCAACTTCTGGTGCGGGCAACTGCTTGCCAATGATTAACTCAACTTCCGGAATGACATCAATGATGATTTGTCCATTGCTGCCCAAAGCGGTAAGCAGGCGCGATCGCCACTGTTGCACTTGCTCGTCCGGTTCCCCCAGAAGTTGCTGCACCAACTTTTGCAGGGCATCCACAATGGCGCTGTAGGGAATATTGCGCCTGAATTGGTCAAATTTACCCGATATGAAATAGCCGTGCTTTGCTGTGATGGGTTTATAGAGTTCTTGCACCAATGCTGTTTTGCCAACGCCAGCGTAACCAGCAACGAGCATGAGTTCGACATTGAATTGAGCATTTTCTATGCCTTCCTCTAGTTGACAAATTTCCCCAAACGTCTCTTTTCTAGCCACTCTGTCAAACGCCGCCAATAATGCTTTAGTCTCCGCTTCTCGTCCATACAGTTTTTGAGGAATGCAAAACTGTTCTGAAACATCTTGCAGTCCCAACGACATGGCGTTAATCTGACCCATTTCTGTCAGTTGTTGAGCGCAGCGTTCTAGATCAGCTTTGATGCCCCAGGCACTTTGATAGCGATCCTCCGCATTTTTCGCCATCAGTTTCAAAATCAGGTCTGAAACGGGTTGGGGAATCGTCGCGTTCAATTCGTGCGGGGGAATCGGTGGTCTGGCAATGTGACAGTGAACTAGCTCCAGGAGATCTATAGTGGGAAACGGCAATTGTCCCGTCAACAGTTCGTAGAAGGTTACGCCCAGCGAGTAGAAATCGGTGCGATAGTCGAGCATCCGGTTCATCCGCCCAGTTTGCTCTGGCGACAAATAGGCGGGGGTTCCTTCCAGAAGATGGAGACTTTTGAACGTGGGATTGGTGCGGCTGAAGCGAGTCGCAATTCCAAAATCAATGATTTTAACAACGCCAGTCCTTGGATTAAAGACAATGTTGCCGGGATTGATATCTTTATGAATGACATGAGCAGCATGGATTCTACCCAGAATCTCTGTAATGGCGATCGCCATATCCAAAAAAATCGACAAGGGCATGGGACAGAAATCTGATTGCTGCCGCATCGAAGATTCCAAAGACTCTCCGCCAAAGTCTTCTAGAAGGATGAAGAGCGTGCGCTGATAGTTCTGCTGGCTGTATGCCTTAACTACGCCTTCGATGTTAAGGGAACGGGTAATTTCATATTCCTGCCGATAACGAGTTAATTCCTGAGAAGAAGGATAATCCTGCTTCAGAACTTTAGCGATGACTGCACAATTCTGCCGCTCTCTTATGCCCCGATACACTAGAGAAACCGAACTTTCATAGATTTTGCTGTGGATGGTAACTCCGGGTAAGGCAATCATTGGATTCTTTTCCAGTGAGTGTCATCAGCCATATCACAAAGTATATCGTTTACCAAACTCCAAAAAATAATCTCTTCAGCACATTTGCCGAAGAGGAGGTCTGAAGCAGTTGCAGAGTAATGGTTTGAGATCTTGTGGTAACAGAAGTAGTGTATAGCGATCCGTTTCTGAATTAAAGGGGGCGGGATGTCCTGTCACCAAAACAAAACACTAAACCTATCGTGACATACTCCTACACTTACTGCAAGCAGTACAGTCTAGGCTTCTCAGCCAATCCAGCTATTGCTTCGGAGGCGCTGAGCTTTGCTTTAAATCCACGGAATGCCCTACCGCAGATTAGATTTCTTACCTTGAACCCCACAAATTTTACTGTCCTGGATGAAGTGCTGGCTTATTTGCGCTATCGGACAAACCAATTGGTAATTTGTATTAATCAAGATGTGCCTACTTACTTTTCTGCTGTGCAACGGAGTCGCTTACCAATAATCACAATGCTACTGGACAGAGGCTTATCAGACACAATACGGGTGAAGCAAACGATATACATTGTAGCAAACAAACACAGAGATTGGGAATTCCGCGCTAAACGCGCCGCTTCGCTAACAAGCACTCCACTTCCTCGTTAAGTGGAGTCAACATCCGTCGGGAGTGCTTTCGTCATTCCCCGCCTTATATCCCGGCACCAAGTTTTCAACTATGGTGCGGGGCTTACGGCGAAAAAGCTAAAACGTTACTTCTGGTTTCCAGGCCCAGCTTGGGAACCAGAGGTAACACTTCATCAATTACTATTGTGGTGCAGGAGGTGGAGGAGCTACTTCATTTCTTCCACGTGCAGGAGGTGGGGGCGGAGCATTCCGTCCATCTGGTCTGGGAGCCATTGCTGGCCCTTGATCTGGGCGAGGACCCTTCTTTCCTAGTCGTTCTCCTCGCTTATGTGGAGGACGTGGCGCTTGAGCTTCGTAAGAACCGTTATAAGGAGGTTCTGTAAATATACCTGGTCGAGGATTTTGTACTCTCGGATTAACATCTGGTCGGGGCACTAGTCGTGCTCCTGGCGCTCCTGGTGATGCTGGTGGTGGGGAAGAGTTATCTGGTGAAGTAAAAGTTTGTACATCTTGAGGCTGTGGTTGAGCAAATGCGGGAGTTTCCACGGCGATCGCCAAACTACTCACAGCCAGAACTAAGAATACACCTAAACGACCTGACTGATATTTTGCTGGTTGAAACATTATATATTTTCCAACGTGTCTGATAATAATGTTTTATGCAAAAATCATGCCAATTCGATTTTTCTAAGTCGTTAGGGTTGGCTAAAACCATGACTTAACAGGACTTGCTTCTAAAAAACTTACGAGTCAGACTAGTAAATTCTGCCCCAGTTTAAATGTGTGCATCAGGCAGATGGGCGAACCCCGTCAGTCAAACAAAAACCCTCCGAGAAACCGGAGGGGTGGGAAATAAGGAGGTATTTTGAAATTAAAATAGGCTCCTTGCTAGAGTAGATCTAGCTCCTGAAGAATCTTAAGCAAAGTAACAACTAGCGAAGCAATAGAACCTACATCCTTGGTAATTTTGAGTAGTTTTCGCCAGTTGTGTAGAGATCGTTTCTTTTTAACCTGTTTAGACTGACTTGAATCATCAGCGTTTTCTTCTACAATAGAAGTGTGGACGCTTTTGCCAAAAGCGTCAGCTTTTTGTTTTCTCATAATTTCCCCTGATAAGTGGTTTGAGTTTTTGGTTGATCGCCAGTTAGCCAAAGACAATTAAGCAACTTTTCGTGACAGCCTTTGGTTGATTGCCAGTCAGCCAAAGGCTATTTAAATGACATTCAAAAAAAGTCATATTTTTTGAATGTCATTTTCCTGTCTGAATACTGATTGCATCTCCTATTGTATGATTAAGTACTTTCCCTTAACTCTTCACCTTTAGGCATAAATGCGAAATCAATTATTCAGTGTTTTCCCTTAACCTCTATTTTATTCAGAATACAAAAATCCGCTACTAAAACTGGTAGCAGATTAGATCGAATATTTTCATGTTTCTATTCACTGAAATTTTTACTACTAACAAAAGAAAGTATTTTCAGCAAAAATACTGATATTCGCTGTGCCACTTTATTTTCTGTCCAATTTTATATCCACTGGAGTTTCGACTAAAAGTCAGCGATACGCCTTTGACGTCTGCTATCCGCGCAATCGCCAGTCAAAGAGTACAAATATACTAAACAGGGGGGACATTTATTTTTTGGATTTCCGTTAAGACAAGGATTAATGAAGCGGAGGCTGCAGTCAGCTAAAACGGTCAGAATTGATCTCTAGGATTTGGTGAATGCCGATCGCTCTACTGTTTCCAAATTTAGTATGCAAATATACACATAATATTTTTATATTGCAAGACTATTTAATCAATATTCAAATTTGATATCAACTTTTTATGGTGGATCTTTCACAATCCAATATCATAAGTCTCAAATCCAGAGTTGCTCTACCTCGTGTACCGCACTTGGTAACATCTTTACCTGGTTCTCGTGCGAAAGAGATAGTGGAACGCGATCGCGCTGTCACTTCTTGTTCCTACACCCGCGACTACCCCTTGGTTGTTAATCGAGGTGAGGGGTGTATGGTGGAAGATGTAGACGGCAATGTGTTTTTGGATATGACTGCAGGAATTGCTGTCACAGCCACTGGACACGCATACCCGGAAGTTGTGCAAGCGATCCAACAGCAAGCAGCAAAGCTGGTGCATATGTCGGGGACTGATTTTTACTACGAACCAATGGTGGAACTAGCGGAGAAATTAGCCGACTGTGCCCCTTTCCCCAATAGTGCAAGGGTGTTTTTCACCAATTCTGGAGCTGAGTCTAACGAAGGAGCGATCAAACTAGCAAGATATTATACTGGGCGTTCTCTGATAGTTGCCTTTTTGGGAGGATTCCACGGACGCACCTATGGCGCGATGTCTCTGACTGGTTCCAAAGTCGTGCAGCGAGCAAACTTTGGTCCTCTGGTTCCAGGCGTGACGCATATCCCCTACGGAAGTCACGCAAGCTTGGATTACTTAGAAAAACAATTATTTCCCACAATGCTACCGCCAAAAGAGATCGCGGCAATTGTTGTGGAGGCGATACAGGGAGAAGGGGGTTATATTGTGCCAGAGGATGGATTTTTGCAGCGTATTCGCCAAATATGCGATCATCATGGCATTCTGATGGTCGTTGATGAAGTGCAATCTGGGATGGGACGCACAGGTCGTTTATTTGCCATTGAACATTGGGATGTTATGCCTGATATCATAACCACAGCAAAAGGTATCGCCAGTGGTTTACCTTTGGGAGCTATTCTCTCTCGCCCGGAAATCATGACTTGGCAACCAGGTTCCCATGCTACCACCTTCGGTGGTAATCCTGTTGCCTGCGCGGCTGCGATCGTTACCTTGCGACTGTTGTCAAGTGGTTTGATGGCAAACGCTACTAATATGGGAGCATTACTACAAAAGGGTTTGCGTCGTCTATCACAGCAGTTTCCGCAAGTTTCGCCGCCACGAGGAAAAGGCTTGATGGTCGCAGTCGATTTGTTAGATAATCAAGGTCAGTTTGATTCTCAACTACGCGATTTTATTCTTCAAGAAGCTTTTTTACGTGGTTTGTTATTGCTTGGTTGTGGAAAAGCAGCCATTCGCTTTTGTCCGCCTTTGGTTATTGATAGTGACCAAATTCAAACAGCTCTCGAAATTCTTTCTGAGGTTTTAACAACTCGTCGTAATTCTTCATCCGTGCATACAATGGGGATCTAATATAAGACTTACGCAAAAGAGATCCCCCAACCACGCCAGGTGCTACAACGGGGGCAACCCTCCGCAGTCGCCACAACGAGGCCAACCCCAACGCCAGACGCCTTAAGTCAGGAAACCCGCCCACGGCGCTGGCTCCGCAAGGCGCTGCTCTCCGCAACACACTGGCTCCCCTAAAAAAGGGGGCTTTTAAGATTCTCCCTTTTTTAGGGTATAGATAAATGCGTCCCCAATTGTTAATTTCAAAATTATTTCTTTCTTTGTTGGTTTTTGTTAGCACAGCGGGGCGTTTGCGTAGCGCCCCCTTAGGGGCTAGCCCTCCTTTGAATTTTGAATTTTGAATTGTTTGGTCGCATTCTTTTTTCAAATTGGTCTAAGTAAGTCGGTGCAAAAAAATCAAACTGTGTAAAGAAAAGTAAATAAGGCTGAAACTCTTTTTCTCCCTGCTCCCTGCTCCCTGCTTTATTCCAACAAGAATTATTTACGCCGACCTACTTACCCGTAACAAAAGATAGAGGATGACTCATATCAGCAGCAAAACCAAGGATGGCGCGATCGCGATGCTCGTAAAGCAATTCGCCTTGAGCATTAAACAGGAAAGTTGCTCCTCGTTGGGTAAGATAGGCAGAATTAGGAACATATGTCTTCCAGTTACTTAGCACTTCTGCCATATTTCGCAATCGTAAAGTGGCTAACTCAAACGGGCGCTGAAAACCTTTGCCACCCGCCCATTTAAAGAATGAACCTTTGAGTGGAGGCAAAGGGCGAGCATGAACAATTTCTTCATCGCCAATTAACTGAGGTGCTTTTGTGTCGCCCCTATATCCGCGAAACACTTCTCCTAGAGTACCAGGGCTACCAATTCCAGCACACATCAACATCAGGTTGAGCCAAGCATTGACTCCGGGCGATAAACCAGGTAGTTTGAGGGATAGACCTTCATACAGGTTGAGCGTTTGATGTAATTGGGCAGTGGGATCTACAAACAAACAATCTGCCGGAAATCCAGTATAACTACAGAATCGCTCACCAGAAGTGCGATCGCCAATTCCCACGGCTCGGATTGCGATTCCTTGCGCTTGAAGCCGTTCGGCATCTTGTCGCAACCACCAAGCATATTCAAGGCTGTCGAAATCTCCTAATTGTGGCAATATTAGCACCAGCTGCTTTGGTGAGGAAAAGCAACCGCTCAAGATAGATACAACTGCTCCATCACTCACGCGTTGACGTTCAGTTTGGTCCAAAATGCTATATGTACTCATCCGCTGCTAAGAGGTTAACTCTACATTTATCGTAAATCTTTGTAAAGGCGATAAGTAACTTACAGTAGTTTTCATATGAATAGACCACAAATCGTAGGGGAGCCAGTGCGTTGGACGGGTTTCCCGGCTTGAAGCATCTGGCGTTGGGCATTGCTTAGAAAAGCCGATGTGATAGACATTTGAGATATTAATGAGCAATGCCCACCTTACAGAAAACCGCTGTATAGTGGTTTCCAATTTCAGTAAGCAGAACTTTTCGATCTACTGATATTTGTAAATCTCTTTAGCAGGACAAGAAAGTGCAAATTAGCCGACTCACTCAACAAATACAATTCATCATCGAAATCGATAAACTAAAACAAATCCTCCGCCAAACTCTGTTGACTGATGGTTCACGTCAGGAAAATAGTGCAGAACATTCCTGGCATTTAGCAATAATGGCTGTAATATTAGCAGAATATGCTCCAGAAGGAGTTGACTTATCGCGTGCTATCAAGATGTTGCTCATTCACGATTTGGTGGAAATTGATGCAGGTGATACCTTCTGTTATGATGTGCAGGCTAACGAAAGCAAGCAAGAGCGAGAAGCTCAAGCAGCGTTGCGTCTATTTGGACTTTTACCAGCAGATCAAGCAAGTGAGTTGCGTTCTGTTTGGGAAGAGTTTGAAACACTGCAAACACCTACTGCGAGATTTGCAGCAGCCTTGGATCGCATACAACCCTTGCTGCACAACCAGCAAACTCAAGGGGGTACTTGGCGGATTCATAATGTTACACGCGATCAGGTGATGAAACGCGTAGCGCCTGTGGAGACGGGATCACCAGAACTGTGGTCTTTTGTGCAGCAACTGATAGAGGATTGTATAGCAGCTGGTTATCTTAAAGATGCTCCTGCAAGTACTCCAGCAAAGTAATACATCTCAAAAAGATAACGGGGCGGTATAATGCCCCTTCAAGAATTACACTGTGGCACATTTGGTAGGAAAGTGGCGCATTCCTTGGAGTTTTCCTGAAGCTTGCCCCTGCCCAACAGGTATTTGAGCCAATAGCGCCTAACTAGCTCAAAATTGCTTCCCACTCAGACTCACAGAGTGGTTGCACTTTTAACTCCATACCAAAACAATCTTCAGCAGCAGCAATTAAAGCGGCAATAATCTTCTCAATATCTAAGTTCTGGGGAAGGTGCACAGGGGAAAAAGATTCTGTACCAAATACTTGAGTAAATAACTCAGCACAGGGGTGCAAACGGATGGAACCATGTTGTAAAATAGCTGCACCTCGTCGCAGTTGGGCGCTACCAATGAGTTTAGTACCATCTGGCAAAATTAAATCTGCACCAGTCGCAGTGCCAAAACAGTTGGGATTGTGGATGTAACCGCGTCCAGCTGTACCGTATTGTAATTCTATGCCGAGCGATCGCCACCCTTGAATCAAAAACTCACAAATTTTTTGATACACCTGAACGCGACTCCCGACAAATCCAGATATTACATCAGATGTCACAACAGCGTAGGTTAAATCACCTTGATGTAACACTGCACGTCCCCCTGTAGGACGCCGCACTAAATCTAGTTTCTCACCTTGCCAAACCAGATGCTGCCAATGTTCAGGATATTTCTGTTGATGGTAGCCTAAAGAAATGGCAGGTGGCGACCAAGTGTAAAATCGCAAAGCAGGAGGATGTCCCGACTGATGCTGTTTTAACAACCAGCTGTCAATCGCCATCTGCACATCACCAGAGGCTTCTAGCAAGGGAATAAGTCGCCACACTACAGTCAAGCTGCACCAAACTCAGATTGTAATATTTCGTCGTTGTTATCGGCGATCGTTGCCACGATAGTAATTAAGCGAGAAGCTTCGCCAGCAGACAAATCTGCGAGAGTGCGTGTTGCAAGTACGACAACTTGGTTTTCAATGAAGGCGAAACGCGATTCAAAGGTGCTAGATGCATTCATCTCTAACAACTGTCGCATTAACTTAGGTTCATCTTTGGCGGGTAATTTCAGCACTGCAGACCAAACTGTTAAAGTATCTTCATCTGTTGTGCCGGTGAGTTGGACATACACTTCCACTGTGCCGTACTTGAACTTCCAACGGTAACCACCTTCTGAAGGATGACTCACCATTGCGCTGTCATCTTGTTCTAGGGTGTCGATAACGTTTTCGATTATCTCCACGTAGTTGATGTCATTTGTTTCTTCGATAATCTCATCGATGAGTTCATCAGTGGATGTGGATTCAGTCTCAACCGTTTCTGGATTGGATTGGTAGCTTGTCATACAGATTTTTGTCTCAACAGCATAATTGTTCCATCTAGACTACTTTATAGCTTTTGAACCCCACAATCTCAGTAACAACAGGTTTCTGAGATTGTGGTAGTTTTGGCTTTAAACCAAAGTACTGTAGTCTAAAGTGCTATCTGCAAAGATAAAATTTTCAAAGTTAGTAGTGGAGAGTGTAATCACATCTCCATTGTTATTGAAGCTGATGTTCGCTGGTTTGAGAGCATTATCTGAAGTCACACCAGAAATGGTGAGTTCAGAGCGATTGAATTGACTTAGATCAAGCGTATCCCAACCAGACCCGCCATCAACAGTCCCGGTACCAAACCCTTTGAAGTAGTCATTTCCTTTGCCTAGTTCAATTTTGATACCACCACCAATAGTTACTTTCTGTTGAACTTCACCGATAGTACTGATGGCTGTAATTTTGTCATCGCCATCGCCAGTTTTGATGCTTCCCTGTCCATAAATGCCATAGGCTGCACCACCAATAGGTGCTGTGGCTTCTCCGGTAATAATATCTTGACCAATACCTGTATCAATCAGCCCATCGTTGAATATGCCATAGGCAGTACCTTTTGCTCCTAAGATATTGCCAGAACCAGTAATTGTGTCGTTACCCCTTCCTGTAGTGATGTTACCGTCTTTAGTATTTTGGATGCCTGTTCCATCGGCATTCTTTTTATAGACGATGTCACCAGTACCTGTGCCTGTGCCTGTGATTGTGTCGTCTCCGTCCCCAGTATCAAGTGTATTACTGTTAGTGATGCCTATTCCAACACTATCACCGTAAGTGAAAAAGCTATTAACTGGAGGAGCGATACTACCAGTACCAATTATTTTATCATTTCCGTTCCCCATATGCAGACTGCCACTGTTAACGATGCCAATTCCATCACCATTTCTAAAAAAGGGTACGACTCCAGAGCTGCCTACACCGCCGATACCAATACCAGTAAGTATGTCTTCTCCATCTCCAGTATCTAATTTGCCAGTGTTCCTGATACCTGTTCCAGATCCGCCGGCACCACCATAGCGAGAGCCATTATCACCCGTGGCTCCCTGACCAGTACCAGTAATAATATCATTCCCCCCCCCTGCATTTAGAGTACCTGTGTTTTCGATGCCAGTCCCTGCACCGCTAAGACCGCCGGCAGAGAATGCACTCGCGCCTGGACCACCGTTACCACCTGTACCATTGCCGATGATTGTGTCATTGCCTAACCCAGCATTAAAATAGCCAATATTCTGGATGCCGATACCATCCCCTGCATTACCGCCAAAAATCGTGTTTAGAAAAACAGACTGCGAAGGCTCCAATACACCTTGACCTCCACGACCCCCAATACCATTGCCGATGATTGTGTCATCGTCTAACCCAGCTTTTAGAGTGCCATTATTGTGGATGCCGATTCCATCACCACCTTTGCCTCCATTAGGGTTTTCACCGATAATACCTTTGCTGCCTTCCCCACCAGTGCCAGTGCCAGTAACAGAGTCATTTCCTGAGCCTGTATAAATGAAACCTCCAGTTAAAATATCAATCCCAATTGCTGGAGATGTATTTGATTCTTCACCAACTAAAGTATCGGAACCAGCCGTGCCTGTGAAATTTGGTGGAACAGTCAATCTAGGCATAATTACAATCCTCTAGAGATTCATTTTCTTTTACTTAACACTCTGTGAAAAGAAAGGATTTTACGCAATACCCGCTATTACTTTATAAAAATTGGAAAATAATGTAGAGACTGTACTGTACAGTCTCTACATTATTTTCCAACAGACGTTTATTAGTGAAATACTATACCAAGCTACAAACAGTTAACAAGTCCAAGACGCAGAACTTCCCTTGTGAAGTCACATGAATATCCAATAGAGGCATCGGCAAGAAACTTACCTGTTTGAGCCTGCTTAGTAACTCCATAGCCACCAAGAATTTCAAGTGCTGTTTGCGCGTTTTTAATTGCCACATCCACAGCAAAAGTCTTAGCTGCTGGTGCCTTCACCATTGCAGCGAGTTGGGGGTTAGTGTCTGCAGTATTTGCTGCCTCCCATACCGTTAATCGCGCAGCCTGGGTATTTATCATCATATCAGCAAGTTTCAAGGCGACTGACTGATGCTGGATAATTGGACGCCCCCAGCTAACCCGCTTTTTGGCATAATCTAAAGCATACTCATATGCAGCGCGAGCCAAACCAACGTAGCAAGCCGCAAGTCCAATAGCCACCTCAGGAAGCAACATGAGAAGTTTTGCCGCCTCCCCCTCTTTGCCAAGAAGATTCTGTGCAGGTACTCGCACGTTGTCAAGATGAATTTCTGCATGATGAGAAGGTTTCCAACCAATCATCTCGGTTCTCTTACCAAATTTCAGACCGGGGGTATTTGCTGGAATGTAGAATATAGACATACTCTCGCCCAAAGGCTTATCGAGAGCGGTGCGTGCAATGATGAAATATGCATCTGCAATCCCAGCATTTGTGACTAACGATGACTTTTTCCCGTTCAGGATGTATGCATCACCATCGCGTTGTGCAAAAGTCTTAAGTCCGATATTAGGATCAGGTATTGGACAAAACAAATCTGAGGTGGCGACGTTTGGCTCACTCTCTGCAGCACTATACAAGTGAGGTTCCCCGGAACGAACATGCGACAATATTCGCTTTTGCTGTTCACTTGTTCCAGCCCTAGTCACGAAAAGCGACATTGCAGCAGTCAGATTAAAGTAACTAGACGCAATACTGACATCAACCGCACCTAGTTCTTCCAGAACCAAAACGAGATCTACGCACTTTCCACCCAAACCACCGTACTCTTTTGGGAGTAATAATGACGTGAATCCTAGTTCAGTTCCTTTGCGGAACAGACTTTGACAGAAATCCCAAGGTTCTATTTCTGGATTATCAGATTCCTCAATGATTTGAACAATAGGTTGAATCTCTGTTTGGGCAAACTCAAGCGCTTTAGACTGCAACATCCGCTGTTCAAGAGTGAGGCTGAAGTCAATCATGATTTGTTTTTTCCTTCATCATTGGATGTTCTTGACGCCATAGGTTAGTAGTCTGCCAAACCAAAACTTGGGTGTGGGTTGGGGGAAAGGGTAAAAAATAAGACATCTTTATCCTTTCCCCTGGCAAGTTTCCTGAGCAAAACACTAGGAGCAATTTGGGATTTGCTTTCCATATGGCTCTCGCTAACTATCATATAGCCCTTGAGATGGTAGGAAAATCTTACCTATAACTCGATAATTTTCGTTTCATATGTTATTTTTAAGTCTTGTAACTCTTACTAGATAAAGTTTTCAGTCTTTGTGGCCTAACTTCAAGACATGGCAATTTAGATAAAAAGATGTCAAAATTACATATAAAAAAATCAACTCCTCATCTCCACTCGCCCTGCAAAGTAAACGCTGCCCAATATGAAGGTTTATTCCATCTTGAGTCTTGCCACAGTTTCAGTTGTGCAGCACGTAAACCAGCAGCAGGTGACTTTCCTTGCTGTAAGATTTGCTTATAAAATTCCTGCATCAATTGTGATGTCCCCTCGTCATCCACCCGCCACAGAGACACAGCCACTCTTTCTGCGCCCGCATACATCAAGCCTCTTGTCAACCCTACTAAACCTTCACCATTGACATCCTTGCCTAATCCGGTTTCGCAAGCACTCAGGACGACTAAATCAGCGGTAAAATCGAGGTTGAAGATGTCACCCAACTGCAGATAACCTTGAATCGGTTTACCAGCTTTGTCTACAAGCGAGAGAACAATTCCTGATAATTCTGGGTTGTTGGGATCTGCAAAGCCGTGGGTAGCAAAATGCAGGAACCGATATTGCGAGAGTTGTTTGTTAGTTGCCCAATTGTAGTTAGCGTCAAAATCAAAAGCTTGCAGGTAATTTGATGATGGTACAAGTTTCAATATTGCCTTTGCTTCTTCACCTGTACCAGGAAGTCGCCCCCACCCGTTGCGGTTGAAACTTCTTGCTACTTGCTTAAGGGCAGACTGTTGTAGTTGACTCCTCAAATCCAGTTCAGAAGCAAGTGTCTTTGATTTGCCACTCAGGCGATCGTCATCTGCATCGAATACAGGATCTGCTAAGATAGCGAGGGTTTTGGGTGCGGTTTTGCGTCCTTTGAGTTCTTGTCTTTGAAAGGCAATAGTTGATGCTGAAGGTAGATTGACTATTTCATGGTTGACAATTAATGGCTGATAATTGGAAGAAGCGGCTGATTTTCCTGGTTGAATTAATGCGGCAAAAGGAATCGATTGCAAAGCACCATCAGCAACAATGACTAAGCGCTTTTGTCCTAACTTGTCAGCCACAGGTGCGAGGATGAGTTGACTGAGTTCTGTTGCAGTTTTGGCTGCTAAGTTCCCTGTTGTTGGTTGTTGCAAGTCGTCTCTGAAATTCCTGGCTGGTGTTTCTATCTGTTTACGTCCAGGGAGTTCATAGCTATTGAGAGAATTGGGAGTGACAACCCAAAGATAACTGCGTTCTTCACCCAAGGAATATTCCAACAAGAGGGTATCTTTATCAAGTTGTTGCTGAATTTGGGGTAACTTCAAAGGTTGGGGATACTGTAGTGCTGCATATTTAGGGCTACTGGTGCGGATTTGAGTTTGTACTTCTTTTTGTTGAGTCAGGAGGTTATCAATTTCTTTTCTCAGGGCTGCTGCTTGTTCTTCTTTATTACCAGGTAACTCTTGCAGACTTTTGGCTTTGACATCAACAAGCACTTGCAAGCGCTGTTCTTCTGCCAAGAGTTTGGGATCAATGCCTTTGCGGATACCAGCACGAGCTTCGGTTAATAGTTCAATTAAACCACGGGCGCGAGAGCGTTCGCTGATGTGCAGTGCAAGAGCATCATACCCTTTTGATAGGTTCTTTTTGTGCAACTGCATCAACAAGTCGATGTAGAATTTGTAATAACCTTGCTTTGAGGCAAAGTAGGAAGTTCGTAAGTCTTGGTTGACAACTTTCGTGCGTAAATCTTCGATAATTTTGATAGAGGCTTCGATTTGTTTGAGGGATTCTTCTAAGTTGCCTCGATTGCGTTCTAGGTAAGCTATGTTACCAAGGGTAGTAGCTTCTCCACCCTTGTCGCCCACCGCACGGCGCAGTGGAAGTGCTTGGTTATAATATTCAAGTGCTTTTTGTTTTTCTCCTAAATCAGAGTAATCAGAGTAAACTGCGCCGATACCATTGAGTACTCCAGCTTCTCCACCCCTGTCGCCTACCGCACGATATAGTGAAAGTGCTTGGTTGAGGAATTCAAGTGCTTTGTGTTTTTCTCCTAAAGCGGAGTAAACTTTCGCGATATTATTGAGTGTTCTAGCTTCTCCACCCCTGTCGCCCACCGCACGATGTAGTGAAAGTGCTTGGTTGTAAAATTCAAGTGCTTTGTGTTTTTCTCCTAAAGTGTCGTAAACTCCCCCGATATTATTGAGTATTGTAGCTTCTTTAAACCTGTTGCCCATCGCACGAACCAGTGGTAGTGCTTGGTTGTAAAATTCAAGTACTTTGTGTTTTTCTCCTAAAGTGTGGTAAGTTAGCCCAATATTATTGAGTACTGTAGCTTCTCCATCCCTGTCGCCCACCGCACGATATAACGGAAGTGCTTGGCTGTAGAATTCAAGTGCTTTTTGTTCTTCTCCTAAATCGGAGTAAACTCTCCCCATACCAAGGAGGGTAAGAGCTTGCTTTCCTTTATCCCCCACTTTCTGCCATAATTGCAAAACTACTTCAAATTTTCTAATCGCCTGTCTCAATGATTCTGCGCTACCTTCTTTGAAAAATGCAAACCCTTCATCAAAAGCTTTTTGTGCTGCATCATAAGTTTCTTGTTGAGAATTAGTTTCTGGTTGCTGCGCTATAAAGCGTGTATTTCTCTTCTCACTCCAAAAACTCAAATCGTCGGTTTCACAAACAAAGCCTGTTTCCACTAACTTATTTGAGTCAGTGCAGGTGTTTTTTATTCGTGTACTAGCACCTTTCAAACGATTAGTTACCGTCAAGCGAGAGTTATGAGATATTGCCCCCACTGAATCTGATAACAAAACTGCACCAAGCAGCAAAGTTAAACTGTAACGAGCACAATTCAGTAAAATCCAGCAGATATCCTGCCGAGACTCGTCTTTTTTGTTCATACTGAAGTCTCAACTTATGAATAGTTACAGTCAGAATTCTGCCGGCACAAGAACCCTGTTATTTATACATTATTTAGTTATCTTCCAATAAATTGTGGGAATTTTATTGTTATTTTATGGGTAATGTTTACTTCAGTTTGTTTTGGTTTCGTTTTTTGCAACCAATGGAGAGAGTAGGGGATTTTCTGGAAGGTTGATTAAAGCTATTTTCAGTTAATTGAACCACAGATGTTCGTAGGGGCTGTTCTTTGCCCATTGGTGTCAACTTAAGCTATAAGTCATTATTGGCAAGCATTTGAGCATTTTTGATGTACCATCTAGATTTTTGATCCCCCCTTAATCCCCCCTTAAAAAGGGGGGAAATAAAATCTTAGCCCCCTTTTTAAGGGGGTTGGGGGATCTACAACGACGCTCAATTGGGTGTTTGAACGTGATTGTTGACACGTATGGGCTAGACAAAGCCCCTGCAAGAAACTTCAAATTCAAACTTTAGCAGCCGTAACGCTTGGAATATTAACCTTCAACCGCTTAAACATCGCTTCTCGCGCTTGCAAGGCTAAGGTATTATCAATCTGTGGCAAAGTGATAGGCTGTTGATACTTCAACCGCAACGCTGTTTGAATCAGCCAGTCAGCGACAAAGGGATTCTTTGGTAACAGGGGACCGTGAGAATATGTCGCGATCGCATTCTGATAAAATGCTCCTTCTGTCCCATCCTCGCCATTGTTACCTAAACCGTGCACCACGCGTCCGAGTGCTTCCACTTTTCCTAGCTTGGTGCGTCCGCCATGATTTTCAAAACCAATCAAATAAGCTTTGCTACCTGTCATCTCTTCCAAGTCCCGCGCTAGACGAGTTGCTGTCACTTCAATGACCAAATTCCCAATACAGCGGCGGACATTTTCGCCAGGATGCACTGACACCAGATCTAATATGCCTAAACCTTGAATACGCTGTCCAAAACCTGGTTCATAATAATGTCCCAACAACTGGGGTGAACCACAGGTAAACACACCTGGAGTCCCATTTTCAATTTTTTCGCGCATTGCTTCTGCTTTAGCACCTTGCAAATCGCGCATGACGATTTCTTGCTGACGATCTTGTGCACCACCACCAACAATCACATCTACTGAACGAATATCAGCATCTGTCGCGCTTTGATCTAATGGTAAAACTTTGACACTGTATCCCCGCCATTGACTTCGCCGTTCTATACAGATGACATTACCCCTGTCACCGTACGTACTCATCAGCTTTGGATACAGCCAACCAATTGTTAACTCATACTGTTGATAACTCATAATTTATAACTATTTGCAGCGTCTCTACAATTCATAACTTTTCCCTAGTACAGTCGGAGAATCCGGTGCATATAAAAATCTGGTTTAGTGAGATAGGGAACAGGGAACAGGGAACGGGGAACAGTAAATATAGCAATCCTATTTGATTTGTGACAATTGCGCATCATCAGATTCCCGACTTCGCAAAAGTTGTCGGGAATCTTGTTGTTCACCGAGTCCCTATGCCTAACGGCACGCTACGCTATCGGGACGGGTGTAAGGGTGTAAGGGTGTAGGGGTGTAAGGGAAACCCGTCTGTGAATATAGGTTAGAAGCCTCTCCTTTAAAGGGGAAAAGAAAAAAAGATGTGTTTTCAGACGCCCTTAGCGCAAAAAAACACGGTGTCCTTGTTTAAAACTCCATCCCTTCAGGGTGGAGTCCCCTACACCCTTATACCCCTATCCCCCTACACCCCTAGTTATGAATGATTTATGACTCCTAAAACATTAAGTAAGTTGACAAATGCCGGAAAAATCCAATACATTATAATCCCCTGGCGGACATCACTGTTACCGACAAATCATAAAGTCATGATTTCAGAATCTTAAGCAAGCAGTTGACCTTCGCCCTTGGCGCGAAAAAACACGGTGTCCTTGTTTAAAACTCCATCCCTTCAGGGTGGAGTCCCCTACACCCTTATACCCCTATCCCCCTACACCCCTAGTTATGAATGATTTATGACTCCTAAAACATTAAGTAAGTTGACAAATGCCGGAAAAATCCAATACATTATAATCCCCTGGCGGACATCACTGTTACCGACAAATCATAAAGTCATGATTTCAGAATCTTAAGCAAGCAGTTGACCTTGGGAACATCCAAGAGTAAAGATAATAAGGATTAGACCTCTTGCCGAAGTCCGAGGCGACTTTGATGTTGCCATAGCCCTGTTTGTCTCTTTCTTGATTGGGAGGACAAGCAGGCAAGGACTATAGCTAATCATTGAATAATAAAGCCTGCAAGGGCAGGCTTTGTTTGTCTAGTAGCTACAGAGGCGTAAATGTGGCGTGTCTGGTGCAAACTAACTACCAACAGCAATAAAATGTGCAAGCAGTCTATTTTTCAAAAAAGCAAGTTCAGTGAGGGATGGCTGTGGAGACACTTATGGAACAAAAACTAAGTGTAAATACTAATATGAAAATTGGCGATCGCGTCCGCGTTAAAGAATCCGTCATAGTCTACCATCATCCTGAGCATCGCGGTCAAGCTTTTGACATCAAAGGCACAGAAGGTGAAGTGATAAGTATTGTTAATCAATGGCAAGGTAGACCTGTTAGTGCTAATTTGCCGATTTATGTCCAATTTAGTAAAAAATTTAAGGCTCACTTGCGTGAAGGAGAGTTAGAAGTTATTTAGCTTCTTTGTGGTCAACGACTGCATTTAGTGAGTATCATTTTTGAAAATAAGTAGCCTCCTTTTAGCAGGAGGCCATACTTTACTATATCTAATGACTCTTACATTATTCCCAAAGGAAGAACTTGTGAAACGTCAGAATATGCCTACCGACTTTTACGAAACCACTGCATGATATTTAGCTCGCCCCGCATTTTTTCTAAATCTTGACGATTGCGCTCTGCTGTCATATAATAATTTTCACAATATTGCTTGAACTCTGAGCGCGTCTTAACTTCTGTGTAAAACTGATGAGTAGTTTGGTATGCAGAAAATGTATCCTCAACTTCTGATTGAGGAGAAGGTATAATGTGCGATAACTCTTGAGACATATTCACAAATTAAGTTAGAAGTTAAAAGTTGAAAGGTTGTAAGTCGAACTTATTTTACAAATCTCTATTTATTATGACTTACAGCCATCCGCGCAAGCGATAAGCGAGAATACCAACGTATTCCTTCAAAGCAGACGTAAACAGGTGTAAATTATCAACATCAGGTAACACATTTAGTAACGCTGCTTTTGGAGTGCTAGTCAGTTCTTGCAAATCACCGCGAGTGACGAGAAAGTCAGTAGGCGTTGGAATAACATCAATACCTTGATGTTGGAAGATAAGAAGCGATCGCGGCATATGAATTGCGGAAGTCACCAGCAAAACACGGCGAATTCCACGAGATTTGAGAATTTCCTTGACATTCACCGCATTTTGATAAGTATTGAGGGAATTGGGTTCCTGTACAATAGCTTCTTTTGGGATACCAATAGCGGTGAGAATAGTAGCCATATCCGCTGACTCTGATGAACCGCCTCCCTTCCATTCAATGCGACCACCACTCAAAATGATTATAGGGGCTTTTTTCTGGCGGTAGAGTTGAGCAGCATAAATGACGCGATCGCCTGCTTCATTTAAATCTACCGATGGTCGTGGTGGCAAAGCTGATTTAGTCGCACCGCCCAAAACTACGATAGCTTCTGCCGTTGGTATTTCAGTCAGTGGAAGATGTTGCCATTCTAAAGACTGGACAAGTAACCGAGAAACCCAGCCATTACTAGTAATTAGCAATAGCATCAACGCTAATGCAATTGCAAGCGCTGCTGTGCGTGGTCGTTTCCATAACATAAAAAATGCTACCAATAAGCATAAGCAAGCGAGTCCCAGAGGATAGAAAAATAATGGTAGCAACTTAGAGAGATATAAAAACATTTGCCAAATTTCTCAATAGAACTATGAGTTTTTAATTAATTCAGCACTTACGCACTCAAAACCCGAAACCTTGATCGCCCCTTGAAAAGGGGGGAATCTTAAAAGCCCCCTTTTTAACTCTGTTGGTGGATCTCTTCTGCGTAAGTCCTACTAACCCAAACCCTCAACTGCTTCCCTCACCAGCTTCGAGACGAAAGGCAAAATTTCGCGGTTCTTAGCATTTGTTTTGCCTTCAGTAAACACAACAAGCAGATAAGGGCGTTTTTCGTTTAACTCTATATAAGCAGCATCATGCCGGACTTGACTCGTCCAACCTGCTTTTGACCAAATTTTTGCTTCTTGAGGAAGTCCACCGCCCAAAAAACCTGTCACTTGGTCTTCTTCAACATCTTTTGGCAAGTCATTCGGGTTAAGACTGCGTTTGATCAAACTCATCATGGCTTGCGATCGCCCACTAGACACCGCCACACCACCAATAATACTGTGTAGCAACCTGGCGGTAGCATTTGTTGTCACCATATTCCGATTCTCTAGCAACTCTCCTACAAAAGCCCGTTCGCGTCCGTAAGGTCCATCACACCAGGGTTTTTGGCAAACATTAATCGTTTCCATATCTGACCACTTAAGAGATTGGAAATAGCGGTTGACAATATTACGCTGCTGCTTCCAAGTTTCAAATGGTCCGGGTGATAATTCTGGTCCAGAAGTCGTTCCACTTAAAATATCTACAACTAAACTCGTCGCATCATTGCTAGAATCAACAATCATATCGCGTATAGCTCTTTCCAATTCTTTAGAAGTGGAAACCATATTTTTCTGCAGCCATTCGTTGACTGCAACCAAGTAAAACAACTTCACCACACTTGCAGGGTAAATTCGTTCTACTCCGCGATAAGTGAAACCACGAATTGGGTAGTTCCAAAAATCATCTGGAGTTAATGCACCACCAGTGTTCACGAGTACTGGCGGATCGTAGACAATCCAAGTCAAAGCAATTTGGTTGCGGGCTAAAGTTGGAAATGCAGCCCAAGTTGCTTCTAAAATGCCTAACCCAAGTTTTTCCAGTTGATCGTCTTTATTAAAGAAGAAATTCATTGTTGTTTCACCAATGTCCTTTAATCTAGAATCTCAAATCCAAACTCTCAAATCAGGTGAGTACCAGTGCCTAGCTGACCTGAACATATATGATTCTCCCAGTTGTCAACGACTGGCAACTCAAGCTGCAACTGGGCGATATTTGTGGGTAGGATCAAACTATCAAGATTGTGCAGTTGAGGTGTGTTTGTGCGAAGATGACTATCCAGGATGGCTGTCACTATCCGATTTAGGTTTGTTACAATCATGCACTGTACCTTATAAAGCGAAAAGATTTTCGGAATCACAGATAAAAAAACACCTGCCAGAGGTGATTGGGTTTACCCAACAAGCTATGCAACAACCAAATTATTACCTCTGGGGTGGTACGGTAGGACCAAATTACGACTGTTCGGGATTGATGCAAGCGGCGTTCGCCTCGGTAGGTATTCGTATACCCAGAGATGCCTATCAGCAGGAAGGTTTCACCCAAGCCATTTCTATCGCAAAATTACAACCAGGTGACCTTGTTTTCTTCGGAACTTCCCAAAAAGCGACTCATGTGGCACTCTATTTGAAAGATGGCTGCTATATCCACAGTTCCGGCAAAGAAATAGGACGTAATGGAATTGGCATTGACCGTCTTTCGGAACAAGGAGAGAAGGTTAGTCAGTCATATTATCAGCAACTGCGCGGTGCAGGAAGAGTGGTCAGAAGTTACGAACCACAAAGACGCTGAGGGAAAGAGGAATATGAGGAGTGGACTGGTTTCTGATAGACTTGCTGGACAAAATGAGGCGATATACTCAGTTGTTCCAGATGTTTCGGTTGTGGTGCCTGTGCATGATGAAGTGGAAAGTTTGCCTCATTTGCTTGAGGCGATCGCCTTCACTTTATCCGCAACTGAGTTGAGTTATGAAATCATCTGCGTAGATGATGGTTCTACAGATGGTTCTGCAGAGTTTCTTAGAGAACAAGCGCAAATCCGCAACGATTTGAAAGCCGTAATTTTGCGTCGCAATTATGGTCAAACTGCGGCGATGGCTGCTGGGTTTAACTACGCACTGGGTAAAGCAATTGTCACTTTAGATGCTGACCTTCAAAATGACCCTGCTGATATCCCTATGCTATTAGCAAAGTTGGAGGAAGGCTACGATTTGGTCAGCGGTTGGCGGAAAAATCGCCAAGATGGTGCTGTGAATCGATTACTTCCTTCCAAAATTGCCAACTGGTTAATTAGGCGAACCACGAGTGTGTATATTCATGACTATGGTTGTTCGCTCAAAGCCTACCGCGCCGAACTCGTGGCAGATATGAACCTTTATGGAGAACTGCACCGCTTTCTTCCGGCTTTAGCGTATATTGAAGGAGCTAGAATTACAGAAATGCCCGTGCGTCATCATGCCCGTCGCTTTGGTCGCAGCAAATATGGGATATGGCGGACGTTCCGAGTGTTGATGGATTTGTTAACAATTTTATTTATGAAAAAGTTCCTTACACGCCCAATGCACGTTTTTGGGTTGTGGGGATTGGTTTCAATGGCTTCAGGTGGGGCGATTGGAATTTACTTGACCTTTGTCAAATTTGCTTTTCATCAAAATATTGGCGATCGCCCTTTACTAATTCTGGCAGTTCTTTTGCTAGTAACCGGGGTACAGTTGTTTTGCTTCGGTTTGTTGGCAGAATTACTGATGCGTACTTACCATGAATCCCAAGGACGCCCCATCTATCGCGTGCGTGAAGTAGTCACAAAAGTCTAGCCCCAAAGGCTTGACTTATTTGGAAGTCCACAAAATTTATTTTTCTGGCGATCAGCTGTGACTGCATAACCCGCAATTTGGGTTATGAAATTTCGGCTGCTTTTTTACTCGTCGATTTATACGATAGGCGTCCTTGGGCGTACCCATGCAGCTCCTCAGCATCAAGCTTACATAAATAAGAGAAAAAACTTCCCAAATTTTCAGTATAATCACTAGTTTCTATCACTATCACGCCCACTGAATAAAACAAATTAATCACTTAAATGAATAACTAGTAACTTAGGTTACATAGTTATTTTTACTTATCCAAACCAGACCACTCTTGCGTTAGGATATTGTCACACTTCCCTTTTTCACCATGCCGCCGGGAAGTAGCCCAAGTCGGTAGTCCGATTTGGTGGTGGGTACTTCATAAAGTGTGTTTAAATAGATTAATAGTACATTGGTACTCCTAAAGCTTCCAAACCCCACTTCTAAATCCATAAACAAATCCACAAATATATAGATAGAGATACATAGAGGGATCGAATGGCTGTTAACACCACAGATAATGCCGGCAAGCAAAAAGCGCTCAACATGGTACTCAATCAAATTGAGCGTACTTTTGGCAAAGGAACAATCATGCGCTTGGGTGACGCTACCCGGATGCGGGTAGAGACAATTTCTAGTGGGGCACTCACCCTGGATTTGGCGCTAGGTGGCGGTTTACCCAAAGGACGGGTGATTGAGATTTATGGTCCAGAAAGTTCTGGTAAGACCACACTAGCACTGCACGCAGTTGCGGAAATACAAAAAAATGGTGGTATAGCTGCCTACGTTGATGCTGAACACGCCCTTGATCCCGCCTACGCTGCAGCGTTGGGTGTTGACACTGAAAATCTGTTCATTTCGCAACCTGACACTGGGGAAGCGGCTTTAGAAATTGTTGATCAACTTGTCCGTTCTGCTGCAGTAGACATTGTCGTTATTGACTCAGTGGCGGCGCTCGTCCCCCGTGCTGAAATTGAAGGTGAGATGGGAGATGCTCACGTTGGTCTTCAAGCGAGATTGATGAGTCAAGCTTTACGTAAAATTACTGGTAATATTGGTAAATCTGGTTGCTCAGTTATTTTTCTAAACCAACTGCGTCAAAAAATTGGTGTCAGCTACGGAAACCCAGAAACAACAACTGGTGGTAACGCTCTCAAATATTATGCTTCAGTACGCTTAGACATTCGCCGGATTCAAACCTTGAAAAAAGGTACAGAGGAATTTGGTAACCGTGTGAAAGTCAAAGTTGCAAAGAATAAAGTAGCACCACCTTTTAGAGTCGCGGAATTTGACATTATCTTTGGTAAAGGTATTTCTACTTTGGGTTGTCTTGTCGATTTGGCAGAAGAAACTGGTATCCTCCTTCGCAAGGGAGCTTGGTACAGCTACAACGGTGAGAACATCTCTCAAGGACGAGACAATGCCATTAAGTACCTAGAAGACAAGCCTGAATTTACTGAAAAAATTAAGCAGCAGGTGCGTGAAAAACTAGACATGGGAGCTGTTGTTTCTGCTAACTCTGTGAGCAAGACAAGTGAAGATGAAGAAGATGAAGAAGACTTAGAGTTACTCGAAGAAGACTAACACTAGTCTTGGTGTTAGCTGAGTCGAGCAATATGGCGTTTGGTGCGGCGATCTGCACTCCGTGTGATCGCCTTTTTTTTTGGGGGTTTTCTGCTTCCATCGATACAACACACCAACTGTCAAACTAATTAATTTAGTATATATGAATATATGTTCAGATGTGCTAAATTAATTTAAGGACAAGTTAGGAGAAAATTATGACCACCGTAACCCAGATGAAATGTGCTTGTGAACCTTGCCTGTGTATTGTTTCACTAGAGAATGCCGTTAAAAAAGATGATCAATACTACTGCTCAGAAGCCTGTGCAGAAGGGCATAAGACTATGAAAGGCTGCGGTCATGGCGGCTGCGGTTGTTAAAAAAGTACTAAGAATTAAGGACTGGGGACTAGGAATTTTCTTTCCTAGTCCCCAATTTTTTCTCCTCAGTGCTGAGTATTCAATTTACAGGTTTGACATCACATCTCGTGCGACTTTTAGAGTCTGCTCAATATCTTCTTCGGTATGGGCAATAGAAGTAAACCCTGCCTCAAATTGAGATGGTGCCAGATAAATCCCTCGTTCTAACATTCCACGGTGGAAGCGTCCGAATTTACCTGTATCAGACTTTTTGGCGTCCTCGTAATTATGGACAGGTCCATTGGTGAAGAATAGACCAAACATCCCACTGATTTGACCTCCACAAGCTGGGTGACCTGTTTCTTTGGCAACTTGCAGCAAGCCATCGGCTAACTTTTTCGTAATACTGTCCAAATACTCGTATGTACCTGGTTTTTGCAGCAATTCGAGTGTTTTAATTCCAGCAGTCATTGCTAAGGGGTTACCAGAAAGAGTCCCAGCTTGATACACAGGACCATTCGGAGCAATCATTGACATAATATCGCGACGACCGCCGTAAGCTCCTACTGGCAAACCACCACCGATAACTTTGCCTAAAGTTGTTAAATCAGGGGTGACGCCAAACTTCTCCTGTACGCCGCCGTAAGCAATTCGGAAACCCGTCATAACCTCATCAAACACTAACAATGCCCCATGTTCTTGGGTCAGTTCTCGTAGACCTTCTAGGAAACCCGCATCAGGGGGAATAAACCCAGCATTGCCAACGATTGGCTCTAGAATCACACCAGCAATTTGGTCACGGTTTTCCTCAAACAGGGCTTTGACAGCTTCCAGGTCATTGAAAGGAGCAGTTAGGGTATTGCTGGTAGCCGATTTGGGTACGCCAGGAGAATCTGGTAAACCAAGTGTGGCGACACCAGAGCCAGCCTTTACTAAGAACATATCGGCGTGACCGTGGTAACAGCCCTCGAACTTAATGAGTTTATCGCGTCCAGTGAAAGCCCGCATTAAACGCAGCACTGCCATACAAGCTTCTGTGCCGGAGTTAACAAATCTTACCATTTCGATACTAGGAACGGCATCGATGACCATTTCTGCCAGTATATTTTCTAGGACGCTGGGCGCACCAAAGCTCGTTCCTTTTTCCAAGGCTTCATGCAGTGCTGCAATCACTTCAGGATGGGCATGACCACAAATAGCTGGTCCCCAGGTTCCCACATAGTCAATGTACTGGTTACCATCCACATCCCAAATGTATGCGCCATTAACTCGGTCAAAAACAATCGGTTGTCCGCCCACGGATTTGAAAGCTCGGACAGGAGAACTGACTCCCCCTGGCATAAGATTTTGGGCAGCAGCAAAGATTTCTTGTGATTTTGTTGTTTTAATAGTTGTATTTACCAAAATAATCTCCTAGAGTGGTTAATAAAAAGCTCTATCCTAGGATAGGAGTAAATGTCGTCTAAAATTCATATCCTAGTAAAATACCTAGTTGAATAGCTGAACCTAGAAAGTAAAAATATGTTATACAAGTCCAACCAAGACTTGCCTTTAGATATCCGCACTCGTTTCTCTGAACCATACCAAGATTTGTACCGAGCTGCTTTTAACTCGGCGGTTCATTGGTACGGTGAGGCACCAAAGGCTCACCAAGTCGCATTGAGCGCAATTAAAATGCAATCGGCAATGTATAAAAACTTTGTTTAAAAGGTGGAAGTTCGGTAATGAGTGAGAAAATACATACCAGATGCAATATTTAGAATGGTATCGTGAACCCATGAACTATTTCTGAAAAAACAAAGCGACTGGTATGTTTTCTTCCGATTTGCATTTAACACACGACGCCATCCCGGTTGAAAGAATTCGCTACGATGAAAAGGGTTTAGTGCCAGCAATTATCCAAGATTATTTGGATGGCACTATTTTAATGATGGCCTGGATGAATCAACAGTCGCTACAAAAGACTTTGGAAACAGGAGAGACTTGGTTTTGGAGTCGTTCCCGGCAGGAGTTATGGCACAAGGGAGCAACTTCAGGGCATATCCAGAAAGTGAAAACTATTCGTTACGACTGCGATAGTGATGCAATTTTGGTGGGGGTAGACCAGATAGGAGATATAGCCTGCCACACTGGTGAGCGCAGTTGTTTTCACAAAGTGGATGGAAGTATTGTGCCGCCACCCGGAGATACACTATCGCAACTGTTTGCTGTAATTTGCGATCGCCGCGATCATCCGCAAGAAGACTCTTACACCTGTAAGTTGTTCGCAGGGGGCGATAACAAGATTTTGAAGAAGATTGGTGAGGAATCTGCTGAGGTGGTGATGGCGTGTAAGGATGATGATGCGGATGGTATTGCTTCAGAAGTTGCTGATTTACTATACCACACTCTTGTGGCATTAGCTCATCATAAAGTTGATTTGAAGGCGGTTTATCAGAAGTTGCAACAGCGCCGGAAATGATTCGTACAACACTTATAAAGCCCTTAACTTTAAGTTTGAGACAAATAGGTCGCAACAGGGCAGGGGGTTCGTTCTAGGGGCAAAAAGTAGATATAACTCCTAGGCGCACTCTCCAGTACAGTTGGCTGTTCATAAAATACATCGTGGTTAACTACCAAAAACCTTGAAACAAAAGAAAGCTTTTTGAATTTTGTTAGGACTTACGCACTAACGAAAAATAAGGCTTTGCGATTGCTTCCCTATGCCTAACGGCACGCTGCGCTAACGATCGCAATGACAGAATTACATTATTTTTGCGTAAGTCCTGTTTGTAAAGTGCGTGTCTGTAGAGTCTATTTTGAACTCCGAACAGCACAAAGCCTGTTGAACCGCTACAAAAAGTACATGTGTACTAAAAAAGAGTTTTGAAATTAATTTTGTCGTTTCATCCCCCTGTACTACAGTTCATTACAGTTCAAATTCAGATTTTTTGTAATTCTTATCATTGAGTGGAATTTTCCTCACTGATTCCACAGACTTTCCACAGCCACTTGCGGAGTTTTCCACAGTTGATTGGTTATGTGACAAGCTTTTACTTTTTTACTGTGGATTTCTTTGTGTTGCGAGTGAGCATCTAATACTACCGAGTTACTATTAAGTTATGTAAACAAAAATAGTGGGAAACCTGCTTTTTTCGTAAAGATTTATTTCTTAAAAATTTCTGCGTAACGTTTCGCAGCATTGACAAACCCACCCCCTTTTAACGCAAAATGATGCGACTTGCTTTTTTAGTCCGTTAAACTGCTGTGTAAATCTACCTAAACTTTTGCTACATATTATGGGACAGGATCAGGGTTGGGCAAAGTCTCGACAAAACTGGACAACCATTAAAAAATCTACTTGTCTAACGAGTAAACTTTGCCCAGTTTGGCGATTGATTGAGAATAATCGCAATAATCCTCGTATTAGAACCCGCCAAACTGTCAAGGAAGTCCCGCGTTTTGTCAAGAAAATGCACTATGGCTTACTAGAAGCAAGTTACCCCTATTAGAGAACTTTAAAGGAGACGAATCTTATGAATCCAAGAGTTAGCATCTTTACAGAAATCCCTGAAACACTTGATGAATCGCTGAAAAACTACTTGGAAACACATCCAGACTGGGATCAAAACCGTGTCTTGACAGCAGCATTGTCCTTGTTTTTACTTCAAAATGGAGATAGCGATCGCCGTGCTGCACGGGTTTATCTGGAAACTTTGTTTCATCACTGCTAAGTAGAAATCTATTCTCTGCATCAGGGCTTTCAGTTAGACTTGCAATTGATGAACCATAAATTGTTTTGTGATATCTGGCACACTGTTTATAAGGAAACAACGCCTTTTTTTGAGTCCGACAAGTGCTAATAAAGGCTTAGTTTGCAGTAGAAAACCAAAGCTTTAACCTTTTGCCGTAATTCCCCATCCTTCCACAGGCTGGGGATGTAAGGCAGGTACTACCTGACGTCGTAACCAAACAAATTCGGATCGACTTCTCCCAACTGCAAATCACCTAAACCATACTCCGCCCAACGCCTCTCAACCATCGCTGCTACTTCTGGATCTGACTCCAAAGGCGCACCCCATTCATGGTCGATTTCCGGGGGAATCTTGGTTGTTGCATCAATTCCCATTCTTCCTCCTAAACCAATCTTCTCGCTGGCAAAATCCAAACTATCAAACGGCGTATTGGGCAAAATAAACACATCTCGTGTGGGATCCACTTTGGAACTAATTGCCCATACCACCTGACGCGGATCTCGGATATTAATATCTTTATCTACGACAATCACAAATTTGGTGTAGGTGAACTGTGGCAAAGCACTCCAAAAAGCAAGAGCTGCCCGTCGCGCTTGTCCTGGATATGATTTATCTATAGATATAATCGCCGCTTTGTAACTCAAAGCTTCCATTGGCAAGAAGAAATCGACAATTTCTGAAACTTGTTGTCGCAAAATCGGGGTGTAGATGCGGTTGAGTGCGATCGCCATCATCGCTTCTTCTTTCGGTGGACGTCCGCTAAATGTGGTTAAATAAATCGGGTCTTTGCGGTGCGTCATACATTGGAAGCGAATCAGGGGCGAATCTTCCACGCCGCCATAATAACCCATGTGGTCACCAAACGGACCATCTGGCAAAATTTCGCCTGGTGTAATTGTCCCTTCTAAAACAAATTCTGAATCTGCTGGGACTTGCAAATCTACCGTTTTACATTTTGCCAACTGTACGCCTGAACCGCCGTAAAGTCCGGCAAACAACCATTCTGATAAGTCTACAGGTATCGGTGTGGCAGCTGCCATGATTATGAGGGGATCTACGCCCAGGGCGATCGCCACTTCTAATTTTTTCCCACGTTCTGCTGCTTTGCGTAAATGCCTTGCCCCACCCCGCACCGATAACCAGTGAACAGTCATCGTATTTTTTGATTGTAATTGCAGGCGATACACACCCACATTCGGTGTGCCTGTTTCACAGTCCTTAGTAATAACGAGTCCCAGCGTAATAATCTTGCCTGCATCACCAGGATAAGGGCGTATCAAAGGCAACTTTTCAAAATCCAACTCATCACCTTGAATCACCACTTGCTGACAAGCAGGGAAAAAATCTCGTCCTGGTTTCGCCTTCAGCACATCGAACAGCACTTTACCAAACTCCACCGCCTGAGAAATCTTCTTGGGTGGTTTTGGTTGTTGCAGCATTGCCAACTTTTTCCCTAATTCTTCCAACTGCTGTGGATGCTGCATATTCATTGCCCAGCATATCCGTTCCACTGTACCCAGCAAATTTACCGCCACAGGGAAAGAAGCGTCTTTGACATTTTCAAATAGGAGTCCAGGACCACCTTTTTGCAGCATCCGGTTAGAAATTTCAGCAATTTCTAAATCTGAGTCAACCAGGGCGCAAATTCGCCGTAATTGTCCTCTTTCTTCCAGAAGTTTGATAAATCCCCGTAAATCTCTTGCCATTGTTCCAAAAAATAAATATTTAAGAAGTGTGAAGCGTTCTCTTATATTATTTATGACAGCCAGGGCAAGTTGGAGTATTGACTGGCATAACTGCTTCAAAATACTTACCTAAACTTGGTTAAACCTCATTTAGCGATTTTTTCGTGCTTCACTCAAGGGAGTCGGCTCCACGCCAGTCGCCTCAACGGGGGGAACCCCCGCACGGTGAGACAGCGCTGCAGGAGGGTCTCCCTCCGTAGGCGACTGCGTTAGCGCAGCGGAACCGGAGGTTCTCCCCGAAGGGCGCTGGCTCTTCTTGTCCACAGGCGTTAAGTTCTGGCTAAGCCAGCCGTACTTTGTCATCAGGGGCGAATTCAAGATTTGCTGCTGCGTTCTCGTCACGGTCTTGAATGTGCCCACATTGAGGATTTTGGCATTGAAATACTCGTTCTGAAAGCTTCATTGGCTGGATGTGACTGCATCTAGAGCACTTTTTAGAACTTATATTATAGTCAGTCGGAGCAACATCGCTATTACAGCCTGGACATCCCAAGACATTGGTGCTACGTTCGAGATGCTGTTGGTGAACGCAACCGTTAATGCGATCTGCCTTTGGCAGCAAGCTAGCGCCGATAGGCGTAGCCGTGCCGCAGGCATAGGGCGCGCTACGCAAACGCTTATCGCCGAAGGCGGGTGCTCCGCACCATCGCGACTTATTATTTTTATACAAAATATACAATTAAAATTCAGTATTATTATTGAATTTTCACTTCCTTCCTGCTAATAACAAATTAGCAAGTATCCCAAAAATTTAATTTTTTGGTGTTTTATAGTGCGGGCTAGAACACCGATTCAGTATTCATAATTGTGACTAAAAAACCCGGTTTCTTCTTGTTGAGTAAACGAAATTTCGGTCTTTCCAGTAACATAAACCGGGTTTTTGGGATTAGTGAATCGGTGTTCTAGAAGCCCGCTTTTGTTCAAATTTGGCAGTGAGATACTCCCACTACTTGTCTTGTTTCATCGATTGGGATGCTTTCTCGAATTACGTTGGCATTAATTGCTGAAGGCGCTGTGGTTCCTGCCCAAGCCAATCTGGATTCTGAGCAGTGCTATCGAAAATTGATGAGGTTTTGAATGGCTCAAACTCGCCGCGTGATGCTGCCTCTGCCGTTTTTGCTAATAAAGATTGTACCTGCTGATCATTCATTGGCTGGAATGTCCGCACAGCTTCAAACGCTTGATCGAGAATCTCCATACTGTCGATTCCGGTAATCACAACCGATGTGGGCAGATTCAAAGCATAGTGTAGACACTCAATTGGCGTTACAGTTTTTGAGCGTAAAAGAATACCGTTTGCCATAGTTTTCATACCCAGAACGCCAATGTTTTGTTTGACTAGTTCTGGTACAACCAGTTTCGCAAAGCTTCGATAGTGAGCATCCATCACATTCAGGGGCATCTGAACCGCATCAAATTTAAATCCCTGAGCAGCTGCAACTTCCAGCATGTGCAAATGAATCTGAGGGTCTTTGTGCCCGGTAAAGCCAATGTATTTAAGTTTACCAGCTTTCTGCGCCTCAATAAAGGCGGCATTCGCCCCTTGTTCATCAAAAACTCGATGCGGATCTTCGTACCTGATGATTTCGTGGTGCTGAACAAGATCAATGCAATCAACTTGCAGACGTTGAAGGGATTCGTCTATCTGTTTTGCTGCTTCTTTTTTGGATCGACCGTCGATTTTTGTCATCAAGAAGACTTTGTCTCGGTAGCCATCGCGCAGCGCTTTCCCCATGCGAATTTCGCTGACTCCCTCATTGTAATCCCAACTATTATCCATAAAGGTGATTCCACGGTCAATCGCTGTGCGAACAATCCGGATGCCCAGTTGCTCGTCAACGTACTTCAAGCCGATGTGCCAACCACCCAGCCCAATCGCGGAAACCCTTTCTTCTGTACTGCCGAGAACTCGGTATAGCATTTCTGAATTTGACATACTTGCTGACATTTATCTCTAGTCTCCAATTCAAACACAGGGAAAAGTTTCCAAAATCCTCTTGTTGATATACAGCCAAGGGACAAAAGTATTGTTATCGGCACTTACGCAAGGCAAAGGTATTTGCACCCGTTACGACGTCAGGAAGCAATCTCACAGTCTTGTTCTTTCTTAACTCGTGCGTAAGTCCTAGTTATATGAGGTTTTCCACTTTTGACTTAATGCTCAGCGTTCATAAATCCCAACCAGCCGTGCCTGCTCAATGATATGATCGGCGATCGCCTCAAGCAGTTGCTCACGCTTCAAACCCGGTTTGAGGTCGAGTTCCTTGTCCAAGGCGTACAGCCAGAAATAATAATGGTGAGGTCCATGCCCTGCTGGTGGAGCAGGACCAGTGTATCCTGGCTGATTAGAACTATTTATGCCTTCTGTAAATTTGCTACCGCCTGCTTCAGCAATTTCATGGACGTTTGGCGCAATACCGTAGATTGTCCAATGAGTGAAACCATCAGGTAGCGGCGCATCTGGATCATGACAAATCAATACCAGTTGCTGGGTTCCCGACGGCAGTCCACTCCACTCTATTGGAGGTGAGATATTTTCGCCTTCACTGGTGTAGCGCTTAGGGATATGTTCGAGGGGGGAAAATGCAGGACTGACAATCCGCAGATCCTTAATGTTCAGACCCATTGGGAATTTCCTTCTCATACAACAATATTAAATTGGCACCAACAGCAGAGCGTCTAGGTGTCCATATTAATGGTGGATTTCATCTGTTGTTCAGAACATCATCCAATAGAGGGGTTTGAAGCAGTTAGACCAAATCCGCTTTTATAACCCCCTTTTAACCCAGGCGATTAGAAATCGCGATTACACAAACCTGGCACACGACTGATAAATCAGTCGTGCCGGCATTCTACCCCGATATAAATAACGCAGAGTTTCAATTCATTTTATTTCTTGAAACTCTGCTTCGGGGCTATCTGCTTCCGGCGTGACTTTAGGATGATAATAAATGAGGTTATGCCAATTAAATCGTGCAAAAAACCGTAAGCTTGGTTAAAAACTTGAAGTAAGAAAAATGGCAAAACTGATTTTGGTTCGTCACGGTCAAAGTACCTGGAATGCAAGTAACCGATTCAGTGGTTGGGTGGATATACCACTAAATCATGTTGGTCGCCAAGAGGCGATGCAGGGAGCAAAGAAAATCAGTCCCTATCAGATCGATCTGTGTTTTACGAGCTTGCTAGTTCGTGCGCTCGAAACAGCTGCCATCTGCCTAACTGAGTGTGATGGGGCTTGCGGTGGTAAAAGTCCGGTTTTCAAACATGATCCCAATGATCCAAACTGGCATGGTTGGGATAACTACTCTGGTGACAAGAGTGAAGAAATTCCAATTTTCATGAGTCCGGCTCTTGATGAGCGCCACTACGGCGACTTGCAGGGATTTAACAAAGCTGAGATGGTACAGAAAGTAGGTAAAGACATCGTATATCAGTGGCGGCGATCTTTTTCCGTTCGACCACCCGGGGGAGAGAGCTTGGAGGACACTGCTACTAGAACGATTCCATTTTTCCAAAATCCGATTTTGCCCTACCTCAAGCAAGGGGATAGTGTCCTAGTTTGTGCTCATGGCAACTCATTGCGATCAATCATTATGTATCTCGATCACCTTAGCCAACAGGAGGTTGAAAACCTCGAACTGGCGACTGGTGTCCCGATTGTTTATGACATTGACGAGGATGGGAAAGTCACTGAGAAGATAGTCCTGAATTGAAGAAGGCAGGGGGATGTTATTTTACTCTGCAACTGCTCAAATGTGAATAAACATCCCGTCAAACCTTTGGTGTTGCCATCTCAAACCGTTCCCCAATCTTCGTATACTCAACTGGTCCGCCTAAGCGCGTAATCGGCTGCATCCGCACAGTATCCACTAACCCTACATCTTGGCGGTACAAATCTTCACGCACATGAAATCGCAACACTCGACCTAGTACCATCACATTATTCGTTCCTTCGACTCGAACAGTTTGTGTCACTTTACACTCCATTGCCACAGGTGAGCCTTCAATCCCCAATGGTCGGACATCAACAGAAGGAATGGCTTTTAAATTTGCCATTTCAAACTCACTGACTCCATAGGGAAATTCCGATCCTGTTTGAGCCATTGCTTGAGCCAGTGTTTCATCCACTACATGACAGACAAATTGATCAATTTCTTGAATATTGCGTAGCGTGTCTTTTTCTTTTGGCTCATGTCTACGGTATGCTACGGAGAACATAATAGTTGGTGGAAAGCCTGCTACGGCATTGAAAAACGAATACGGAGCCAGATTGGAGATTCCAGAGGCACTGATCGTCGATACCCAGGCAATTGGGCGAGGAGCAACGATACTCGTCAACAGATGGTAAGGAGCAGGGTCTTTCATCTCCTGCGGCACAAATGACAACATAGGTGATCGCTCTTCTCTAAAATTCCATCTTAAATTAGTTTGCTTCAGTTTCTTTATCGCCTAGACTCGACGATATCGTTCTCGGTTTATGTCTAGAGGTGCAAGAAAAGCGCTTGTAAACATGGTTTAAAAAGTAATAGCACGCGCTCACTTCCGATGTAAAAGTTGAACCATTGGCGGTACTCTTTTAGCTAGAAATCAACTCCAACTAAAGTAATCAGATGATGGCGATATGTGAGGCGAGCGTCGGTATATTAATCATTGTCATTGTGTCGCTTGATGTGTTCCAGGTGGTTATCGTTCCTCGTCAATCGCCCCGCACGCTAAGGATTGCAGCGCTGATCATCAGATTGTTCTGGTTGCCGTGGCGACAATTAAGTTTGCATGCAGGCATGCGGCACGAATATTTCTTAGCTAAATTGCACTTGTTTTCTGGCAAGTTGTTACAGCTTGACCGAGTATTCGAGTCCATTACTGAACGCAAGCTCAACTGAAACAAACCCATTAGCGGGATTACGGACATAATCTAAGTAAGGCGTGACTCCCGCTTGAACCATCTCTATATTGTCTGCTAGCACGACAGAACCGGGGTGAAGTTTATCCAATAAAAGCTGCAAAACATCTAGATACAGATCTTTCCAACCATCAAGAAAAAGTAAGTCAATCGCGCCGCCAGGATCACGCAGTGTTTGAAGTGCATCGCCCACACGAATTTCAACATACTGTGATAAGCCAGCTTCTTTGAGATGCTCCGTTGCTTTAGCAACTTTGCTGCGCTCAAGTTCAGAACCGATAATTAACCCACCACCAAGATCGCAAAGAGCTGCCGCAAAGTAGATAGTAGAGACACCATAAGATGTACCAAATTCCACAATTCGTTGAGCCGAGATGGAACGGGCTACTCCGTAAAAGAATCTGCCAACATCTCTTGAAATTGGCATCAACACTTCTTGGAGCATCGTCGCTTTCTCTTCTGAACTTGTGGATTTCAAATCAGCCCCACTCGCTAACATTTGCTGGCGGATAACCTTATCACGTGTATCAGCCAGCTCATGTAATCGTTCGAGTACAGATTGTACGTTTGGAAGCAGCAAAGTTGAGTTTGTCGTTTTTGTAGTTGCCATTTTATTTATTTAATGCATGATTACTTTGACTATAAAAAGTTAGAAGACTAAATGTCGCCTAGATTCTTGCTGGTTTCAACAGATTCTTGCTACTGGTTGAGAAAGATTTTAGGAGTGACACCAACAACCCGCTTAAAGTGGTGGCTCAGATGACTAGAATTGGAAAACCCAACCTGAAAAGCGACTTCAGTAACGCTTAAGTCACGATCTAACAGCAATTGCTTGGCACACTCCACCCGACATTGAATCACGTACTGGTGAACTGAAGTTCCCATCGACTGCTTAAATAAGCGTGAGAAGTGGTATTGGCTCATGCTGACTTCGGCGGCGATCGCGCTCAGGCTCAAGTTCTGGTTAAGATGATCGTGAATGTAGGCGATCGCTTGGCGCAGTTTGTAGTTTGGCAGTCCACCTTTATAACTGCGAATCGAGCATTTCCTGACAGAATAATGTTGCAGAAGGTGTGCTGCTAGCAGGGTTGCGGCTGAATCAGCATATAAACGGCTGTAAACTCCACCTGTTTCTAACACTGATTTCAGTGCTGCTCCAATTTGACAAATCAATGTATCCGGTTGCGCAAAAACTGGCACCAGCTCTATTGTCTCTGGAGAGATAGACTCGTAGGCAATGCGGCTAACAAAGCCAGGATCAAGGCAGAGGATTGTGGATTGTATGTCAAAATTCCAGGACAAACTGTGAGAGGCATTTGCTGGGATAATTGTAATCTCACCTTTGGCAATCTGCCCCAGCTGATAGTGTCCATCAATCGTCCACTTAATTGCTTGATTTTGCTGAGAGTGTAGGATGCAAATTTCGTGTTCAGCATCCTGATGCTCTGAAACTTCACCAGGAGGTTGACAGTAATATGCCACCCGAATATTTTGCCAACCAACAGATGCACTGGAAAGCGTGGGTTCACTGGAAAAGCGAAAAGCGTCTTCCGAAGCGGATTTAAAGACTAACGATTTTTCATATACCATTGTGCTTAGAACACGACTGTCCTGCGAGACAAGGAATATAACAAATTTACCAACTTTTGACAGTTGAGAATCTTTGATAAGAGTTGCAAAAATTTTATAATTTTAAAAAGAAAGAGTTGCAGTAAAAATATTCATACTTGCTTCTTGATTATCACCCAGATCAGTACCTTTAAAGTGCAGATATTAGGTAGCAATAATGGCGATACGCGTAGCGTCAAGCCTCCGGCTTATCGCCACAGGCTATTTCCAAATCAACAATAGATACGAAGATTGAAGAAGAACTGGCGGCAAGTTGTGCTATCAAGTGAAGAAAATCAAGCAAACAGGCCCCGAAGAACGAATGACTAGTTCAACTAACCAACAAATTTTACTTAAAACCCGCCCAGTTGAAGAACCAAAAGAGAGTGATTTCGCCCTAGTCGAAACCCCAATACCAGAACCAGGGGAAGGCGAAGTTCTCAACCGTACGATCTACCTGTCCCTCGACCCCTATATGCGCGGTCGAATGAGCGATCGCGAATCTTATGCTGCCCCGGTAGAATTGGGTTCGGTGATGGTCGGTGGCACAGTTAGCCAAGTGCTGAAATCTAACCATCCCCAATTTTCAGCCGGAGATTTTGTACTTGGTTATGATGGCTGGCAAGCCTATGGCGTATCGAAAGGCGAAACTTTGCGTAAGCTTGACCCAAATCAAGCTCCCATATCCTATGCTTTGAGCGTAACTGGTATGCCCGGAATGACTGCGTATTTTGCTCTGCTTAATGTTGGGCAACCCAAGGCTGGGGAAACGGTTGTTGTTTCTGCTGCTTCTGGTGCAGTCGGTTCTATAGTCGGTCAAATAGCCAAAATAAAAGGCTGTCGGGCAGTGGGAGTGGCTGGGAGTGATGCGAAATGCGATTATGCGGTGAAAGAATTGGGTTTTGATGCTTGTATTAATCGCAAAACTCAAGAACTGAGTTTTGCACTTAAAGATGCTTGTCCTAATGGTATTGATGTTTACTTTGACAATACGGCTGGTCCAATTTTAGAAGCTGTGTTGCAGCAGATTAATCTTGGGGCAAGAATACCATTAGTTGGTTTAATTTCACAATATAACGCAGAAAACCCTCCCCCTGGCCCTAATTTGATGCCCTTGTTGATTAAACGTGCTTTAATCAAAGGTTTTCTTGTTGTTGATTACCAAAACCGTCAAGCAGAGTTCTTAAACGATGTTTCTCAATGGTTGCGCGAAGGTAAGCTCAAGTATAAAGAAGACATTGTAGAGGGTCTGGAAAACGCCTCTGACGCCTTCATCGGTTTACTACAGGGGAAAAACTTTGGCAAACTTATTGTCAAGGTCAGTGATGATCCGACACAATAAGCATACCTAATCAACGAGCTACAAGCAATTTTAGCTTCTTCGCCGTAAGCCCGACACTATAGCGGCTCCTGATGAATTGGGAAGCCTACACTGTACCCTTCGACTTCGCTCAGGGTACAGTGTAGGTAGTTCACAAGCCTTTAAGTAAGCCGAATTAATAGACGCTTACTCCGTCCTAGGGCTAACTTCAACCTGTAGACAGATATTTTACTATGATATTTTTTCTACCATTCGAGCTACAGTTACAACTTTAAAGATGTAGATATGAGGCTGAGGTTAAAACGCCGATTGTTCGGTCAGCTTGCGATCGCAACCACATTGGGAACTATGGTGGAGAGTCTTAAAGGGAAGACCCTGGCTCAATCAAAGCCTCAGTCTCGTCCTCCATCAGCGATATCCCCCGATCCCAGTAGTGTTGTTGATGTTAAACTGCGTGTAAATGGAACAGAACACGCGCTAAAAATCGAACCTCGTGTGACACTACTTGATGTGCTGCGTGAGCGTCTGAATCTGACAGGCTCGAAAAAGGGCTGTGATCACGGTCAGTGCGGTGCTTGTACAGTTCTGGTGGACGGGCAACGCATTAATTCCTGCCTGACATTTGCCATCATGCACACTGACGCTTCAATCACAACCATTGAAGGACTGGCAAAAGGAGACAATCTGCACCCGATGCAAGCCGCGTTTATTGCCCGCGATGCTTTTCAGTGCGGCTACTGCACACCGGGACAGATTTGTTCGGCGGTAGGTTTGGTGAACGAAAAACACGCTAAATCTGATGCTGACATTCGGGAATTGATGAGCGGTAATATCTGCCGTTGCGGTGCTTATCCAAATATCGTAAATGCTGTCCGCGATGTCTTAGGGGGAAAAAAAGATGCAGCCGTTTAGCTATAAGAAAGCAGGACAAGCGGACAATGCCGTTACGTTGGTCGGTTCAGATGCCCAAGCCTCGTACCTTGCCGGTGGTACCAGCCTGATCGATTTGATGAAGCTGAATGTACAGACACCAACAGAGTTGGTTGACATTAACCCACTCCCCCTAAGCAAGATAGAAATGCACAACAACGGTGTACGGATTGGAGCAATGGCACGCAATAGCCAGGTTGCTTATGATGCAATGATTCGCGAGCGTTACCCTGTGCTGTCAGAAGCGTTGCTGTCTGGGGCATCGCCGCAACTGCGGAACATGGCAAGTGTGGGCGGGAATTTGCTACAACGTACTCGGTGCTACTACTTCCGCGACACTTCAATGCCTTGCAATAAGCGCGTTCCGGGTTCAGGGTGTCCGGCAATTGAGGGCTATAACCGGGTTCACGCGATTCTCGGCGGAAGCGATCGCTGCATTGCCACTCATCCATCGGACATGGCTGTGGCAATGGTGGCACTCGATGCGGTTGTGCAAACACGCGGACCTAAGGGAGAGCGCAGTATTCCCTTGGTCGATTTTCATCTCGTACCAGGCAATACACCCGAACGGGAAACAGTTCTGCAACACGGAGAGTTAATTGTTGCTGTTGACTTGCCTGCTTCACCGTTTGCTAGGCGATCGCACTATTTGAAAGTACGCGATCGCGCCTCTTATGCCTTTGCAATGACATCGGTTGCGGCTGCATTAGATATTCAAAATGGGATCATTCGCGCCGCACGGATTGCCCTGGGTGGGGTAGGAACAAAGCCCTGGCGTGCCTATGAAGCTGAAAAAGCGCTCGTAAACAAGCAACCAAACCAGGCAGCGTTTCAGGCAGCGGCTGAGGCTGCTATCCGGGGGGCGAAACCGCAAAAATACAACGCATTTAAAATCGAACTGGCAAAACGCACAATTGTCAAGGCGCTGGCGACGGTGGGAGGGATGGCATGAATACAGCAGATACAAACAAAGTTGTCGGCAAACCGTTAAACAGAGTTGATGGACATCTGAAAGTGACTGGTGGCGCACGCTATGCGGCTGAATTTCCGGTGGCAAAAATTGCCTATGGCGTGACGATTCAAAGCACGATCGCTAAAGGTAAAATCACCCAAATTGATACAAAAGCAGCGGAGCGGTTACCGGGTGTGCTGGCAGTAATCACTCACCTCAATGCACCCAAGGCGTTTGGAGACAAAGGAGGCGGTCGCAAGCTGCAAGTGCTGCAAGATAACATTGTACTTTATGGTGGTCAGCACATCGGTATCGTGGTTGCGGATACCTTTGAACGGGCTATGCACGCTGCCTCGCTGGTGCAAGTTCGCTATGAGGAAGAGAAGCCGACGCTGAATATGAGGGAGAACCTCAATAAAGGATACGTTCCAAAGAGCAATAGAATGCCGCCCGATTCATCTGTTGGAAATGTCACTCAGGGATTAACAAGTGCTGCTGTCCGCATTGAGCAAACTTATACCACCCCGGTAGAAAATCACAATCCAATGGAGCCTCATGCGACAACAGCAGTTTGGCAAGGCGATCAATTGCTGCTGTATGACGCAACTCAGGGGATTTTTCAGGTTCAAGAAAAAGTTGCGGGGGTATTGGGGATTGAGCCAGCGAATGTCCGCGTTATGTCTTACTATATCGGCGGTGGCTTTGGCTGCAAAGGATCGGCTTGGTCGCACGTGCCTTTAGCGGCAATGGCGGCACGGCAGGTTAAGCGCCCGGTTAAACTGGTGTTGGGACGGATACAGATGTATGGACCTGTTGGCTTCCGACCGGAGACAATTCAACAGGTTTCTTTGGGCGCAACCCGTGACGGAAAATTAACCGCACTGCGACACACTGGTACTTCGCAGACTTCAACATTCGATGAATTTATTGAACCGGTTGGTAAAAGCGCACGCATGATGTACGCTTGCCCGAATATCGAAACCAGCCACCGTCTGGTTCAGCTTGATCAGGGTACACCAACTTTCATGCGTGCCCCTGGCGAAGCTTCAGGCTCGTTCGCCTTAGAATCGGCAATGGACGAACTGGCTTATGCGCTGAAGATCGATCCAATCGAGTTGCGTCTGCGTAACTATGCTGAAGTCGATCCCAGTAAAAATCTGCCTTGGTCGAGCAAGTCACTTAGAGAGTGTTACAAAGTAGCAGCAGAGCGATTTGGCTGGCAAAAGCGCAATCCCAAGCCCCGTTCGATGCGAGATGCCAATTATTTGATCGGTTGGGGGATGGCTACGGCTACATACCCCACCAACCGTTCTTCAGCATCGGCGATCGCTCAAATTATGGCAGATGGTACAGCCGTTATCCGGACTGGATCCCACGATATTGGCACGGGAACTTATACCGTAATGACTCAGGTTGCGGCTGAAGCGCTCGGTATACCAGTTGAGAAAATCCGCATCGAGCTGGGGGATACGAATTTGCCAGAAACCCCCGTTTCCGGTGGCTCACAAACCGCCGCTAGTGTAGGCTCGGCTGTGCATTTAGCAGGAAATCAAGCCCGTGCTAAGCTTATGCAATTGGCACTTGCCGATCAAAAATCGCCGCTTTATGGATTAAATGAGCAAGATATAATTGCTCAGGATGGACAGCTTTTAGTGAAGAATAAATCGTCCAAAGCTGAAACTTATGAAGCAATCCTAACACGGCATGGATTGAAAATGATTGAAGCACGTGCAGATGCCAAGCCTGGAGAGGAAAAAGAGAAGTATTCCATGCATTCGTTTGGCTCACAGTTTGCAGAAGTGCGGGTTAACCCTGATTCGGGTGAAGTGCGAGTAACGCGCTGGGTGGGAGCCTTTGGCGTTGGACGCTTGCTTAATGCTAAAACAGCCAACAGTCAGCTCATCGGTGGGATTGTCTACGGCATCGGCATGGCGCTGATGGAACACACAGTAACAGATCCTAACCGAGGACGCGTTGTCAACGCTGATTTAGCTGAGTATCACGTGCCAGTAAATGCAGACATTCCTGAAATTGATGTGTTGTTTGTCGATGAGCGCGATCCACACATCAACCCGCTTGGAGTCAAGGGAGTTGGTGAAATTGGCATTACCGGAGTTGCGGCGGCGATCGCCAACGCAGTTTACCACGCAACAGGCAAGCGCATCCGCGATTTGCCAATTACACTAGACAAGCTTTTGTAGATAGAAAATGCGATGGCGCAAAGCGCCCGCCCCAAGCGATCGCACGCTTCATACCAACCATTGCGTCCTGACTCAAATGAGATAATTAGGTGAGGTAATTGATCTCTAACTGCTCACGTATCATCACGATTTGACTCCCATTGCGTCGTCTTCCGTGCCAAGCTGAGAAATGCTCTTATTACTCCTGAGGGATTATGCTGCCGCCAAGCAAGATAAAGTCCGGTCTTAGCTGTCTGCTCTTGTAAAGGTCTGTAAATGACTCCGCTTCTGTGGAAATTTTGCAAGGAGGCGGGAACGAAAGCAATGCCCAGTCCTGCTGCCACCAAGCCGATGATAGTTTGCATCTGAACTGCCTCTTGAGCTACTTTCGGACGAAATCCAGCTTGTTGACAAATGTTAATAATCTGCTCGTAAAAGATGGGTCCCATTTTGGCAGGAAATAGGATAAATAATTCATCTGCCAATGTGGAGAGCGACACTTGAGTCTGGGCAGACAACGGATGGGTTTCTGGCAACGCCAAGACCAATGATTCTGGCAAAAGGCACTCCACACTCAAACCTTGCTCGATGATGGCAGGAAGTCTGTCCGCTTCCATCGTCTGGCCACACAGCCTAACACGGCGCTCGATCGGTGGATTATCCATTAAACCTTGCCGCTGTTGAGGTTTCTACTGCGGAGAATTTGGCTACTCGCTGGCAGGAGATTGCTGCGGATGTTGCGTTTTAAGGACTGAGCTTGTACTTCGAGATGGTCTTTCGGGAAACAATCGAGATTATTGGTGGCAGCATAGTTGAAAAAAGGATATGGGTAAGGGGCGTTAAGCGTAGCTCTGCCGCAGGCAATCGCTTCTTTCCCCGAAGCATCGGGAATGTTTGCGCTAGAATCAGCAATGGACGAATTAGCGATCGCCTTGAATATCGATCCACTCACTCTCCGCTTGATTAACCACACCGATATCAATCCCCAAACAGGTCCACCCTGGCAGAAATAGTGTTTTTATAGCGTATCCTTTAGATTGAATCATGGCTCCATCCTCAATTGCACCAATTCCACCTTACAAAGCATTGATTTTCGATTGCGATGGCACTCTAGCAGATACTTTGCCTGTTCACTTTCAAACATGGTCTGCATCGTTGCAAGCAGTTGGAGCCAATATTTCTAGAGATTGGTATTACAAATATTGTGGTACGTCCGCAGAGGAGATGCTTCAAATCCTTAAAGACCTGTTTGGCTACCAGTTTCATTCAGAATCAGTAATTGCACACAGACAACGTCAATACGAATCACTAATCAATACAGTCAAGGAAGTTCAGGCTGTTGCAGAAATTGTTCGTGATTACTACGGAAAAATTCCAATGGCTGTTGCTTCAGGTGGAGAGAGAGTTGTGCTTGAAGCAACGCTCAATAATATTAAGCTACGTGACTTTTTTGATATTGTTGTGAGTATTGATGATGTAGAAAAAGGGAAACCCGAACCGGACATTTTCCTGCTTGCGTCTGAAAGATTAGGGGTTGCTCCACAAGATTGTATTGTTTACGAAGATAGCGACGGGGGTTTAGAAGCTGCTCACCGTGCCGGAATGCGTTCTATTGATGTACGTGTTCTCTGGCAAGCCTAAATCTGAGAAAGTATGGGCAGTTCCAAGTTGAGCAGCATAACAGCATCAGCGCAGAAGACTGCCAAAAGCCGCTGGTGAAGTTGCAAAGGTTACTAGCAGACGCTACTGTATTAAAAGAAAAAGCAATCAAATGAACGAATTACAAGCAATTTTAACAGCCTTCGAGTCAAGTCAAAAAAGTGGTGATATTAGTTTCCTGGCGACTGTAGTTAAAACTCAAGGTTCAACCTACCGCCGACCTGGTGCCAAAATGTTAATGACAGGTACAGGTGAGATAGTGGGAACAATTAGCGCTGGTTGTTTGGAAAACGATGTATTCGAGCATACCCGCCAACGCATGGCAGACGGTAAACCGATTGTTGTTACTTACGATAACACCGCCTCTGAAGATATTCTCTGGGGCTTTGGTTTGGGATGCAACGGTGTAGTGCAAGTTCTCATCGAACGCCTAGAAAACGAAAGCACACCGAATGCGATCGCTTTTATCCAAGAGTGCCTAAATAACAAACATCTCGGTATTATAGCGACAGTTTTTGCTTTAGAAGGTGCAGTTGATCTAAAACTAGGCTCACGCTTACTGCTGTATCCAAACGGTAAAATGATCACTGACATTGAAGATGCAAATTTTCAAAAATGTTTGATTGCAGATGCCCAAGCAGCCCTTGTTAATCAAAAGTCCAGCGTGAACAACTATCTGTTACCTTTTGGCAGTGCAGAAGTTTTCATTGAAGTCATCCAACCACCAACACCCCTAGTGATATTTGGTGCAGGTCATGACGCTGTACCCTTAGCACAATTTGCTCAAGCATTGGGTTGGCAAGTTACTATAGTTGATTGTCGCGCTAACGAGGCAACTAGAGCGCGATTTCCAATGGCTTGTGAGGTGATTCTTAGCCGCAGAGAAATTCTAGAAAAACAGGTATTTATAGATACTGACACCGTAGCTGTGGTCATGACGCATAATTACCTTGATGATTTGGAAATTTTGAAAACATTGCTACCATCTTCTGCACGCTACATTGGCGTTTTAGGGCCAAAGCACCGTACAGAAAAATTGCTGCAAGATTTACACGCACAAGGAATAGTTTGTACCACTGAACAATTAGAAAGATTGCACAGTCCTGTAGGAATTGATGTCGGTGCAGAAACACCAGCAGAAATTGCGATCGCTATCATTGCAGAAATTCAAGCAGTACTCAAAAATCATAATGGTGGTTTTTTAAGAAATCGCAATCAACCAATTCACCAATACGACGAAAGTAACTTTAATAAACTTATTGTAAAAGTCGGGTAAAGGTCAAAGGTTAAAGGGTTTGTATTTTTTTCCTTCGCCTTTCTCCCTTAACCCCTTGCTAACTCCTAGAATCTCATCTGCTACTTGCTGACATGATTTTCATTTATGGACTCTACGACTGAGCAAATAGAAACTGAAAAATCAACTATAGCCATTATGATTCTTGCTGCGGGTGCATCTACTCGCATGGGTACACCGAAACAGCTATTGCTCTACCAAAAACGGAGTTTGGTGCAATACATTACAGAAATTGCGATCGCTTCGGTTTGTAAACCTGTGGTACTAGTACTTGGAGCATACTCAGAACAGATTCGCCCTCAAATCAATCACTTTCCTGTGAGCATCGTTGAGAACTTAGATTGGGCTTGTGGAATGAGCACTTCCATCAATAGCGGAATTCAATTTTTGCATAATCTTTCACAAAAATTTGAAGCAGTAGTTATTTTAGTTTGCGATCAACCATTTCTTTCACCCCAAATTATTAATCAACTTGTTGATGCATATTATTCAACAAAAAAACCTATTATTGCTTGCGAATATGCAGGAACATTAGGCGTACCTGCTGTGTTTAGTAAAAGATTTTTTTCCGAGCTTGCTGAATTACAAGGAACTTCAGGAGCCAAAAAAGTTATTAACAATAACCTGACACAAGTATTTTCTCTTCCTTTTGCACAGGGAGAGATTGATATTGACACACCAAAAGATTATGAACAATTGCTATCGCTCAATAGCAATTCGATTTGATTTAAGTTAATTTACGAGGCGGCACAAACAGGCAAAACGATTTGATATTTTAGTATTTGCAGGGGTGCGTGAACTTGTTAAGGGATATTAACTAGCTTTTTAGCGCCAATTGCTAGGAGCGGAGAATCTATTTGTGAATAAACTTGTTGAGTTCCTGCACTAATAGATGCACTGTTGTTGATGGATTGTCTTTCTCTGGATTGTGAGGTTCGTATTGTTTCAGAAGTTTTTCAGCATTTTGAATAGCAATATATTGCTTCTCAAATAGCTCATCATAAATCGTATCGCTATTTTTCTTATATGGTTGTCTCAGTAAAGAAGTTAACTTCTTCTTATAATCATTTCGAGGAATACCAGTATGGAGAAATTCAAAATGTAGGACATACCATAGTTCAAACGCTTCATTAGAATAAGCTACTTTAAATCCTTGAACTTCAGCGTTATTAATGGCGTTCTTAAAATCTTCTACAGTCCAAGAATCACGATCAAAAACACACCAGACCTGATCGTAATCATCTTGCTTCTTCAGTTCCTTTGCGCTTTCAACTAATTTGCTTGGATTCTCTCCCCTACCCTGCACGTGTATCTCAGCAACCTTCTTGGGAACACGAAAACTCCTAAAGTAATTAGGTTCGGTTTTCTCTCCTTCACATACGATCAAGTATCTCTGCCTGATTTCCCTAGTATTAACTTTTCGTTCGTGATATCCACGAGAGTTTACATTTCTTCTAGACATCAGAGTCAATTAGATCATTCAAATTTCCGATATATGGAATTGCGCCATATCTACCTTTAATATAATCACTCTTAAATGACACATCATCAGGTACATTGTATTCTGCTAAAGAGTACAAGTCTGTTGCACCATATCTATTTTTTTCAGTAAACCAAATCTGATCCCTACGAAAAAGCTGATTGCTAAGTAAATTGGTATCGTGAGTCATGAAGATTAATTGAGCATTACTTGGATTTGTTTCATTGGAATTAAATAATTCAACAATGGCACGGCTGATAAAAGGATGAATTCTAGCATCAAATTCATCAATGATTATAACTTTACCATTTTTTAGTGTGTCAACAAGAGGTCCTGCTAAAGCAAAGACTTTTTGAGTTCCTTCAGACTCTTGAGCCTCTAAATCAAACAGTTCTGTAGATATAATATTTTCTTTACTATCAAATTTTGGGTGCAGGGTTTGAATTGATGTTGCTTTTATTTCCCCATTTTTTAGAATGAAGTTTTTTATTTCATTAGGCAGTTCACTAGGCAAAGAATCAACAGTAACCTCAACTTGTTCTACCTTGATATCGCCAAATCCCAAATCTAATTTTTTGAGCAACTGAAGAATTTCATCTTTCTTTTCGTTATTTATTAAACAACTAACTGTGTATCCTTTACCTATATCATCTAAACCAGAGACAACATTGATACTGTTTGTCAGCCAATCTAAGATTTTTTCTGCAATTTTGACATTAAATTGAGCAGATACAGACAAGAAGAGAGCATTATGTCTTGTTCTCTCCTGAATACCATCAGCTTTATATGTTTTAGAAACACTAATATCGTCTAATTTGCGCTCAAAAAGTCTAGTTTTTCTTGATTTAGAAACATAAAATAACCATTCAGAGACAACTTTGTCACGAGTTGCCTCGAATCCGTATCTATATTTCTTGTCATTCATTAAAAATACTATTTCAAAAAAAGATGGTTTGGCTTCGGTTTCAGTGCTAAGTTGAAATCGCTCAACACCTATTTTTTCCGTGCTTTGAGTCTCTTTAGAAGAATTAACCATGAACCATTTCATGAAACTTAAAGCTTTAGCCAGGTTACTTTTACCACTAGCATTTGCGCCATATATTGCCCCGCTTTTAAGTAGTTTTAAATCATTATCTACTTCAAAAACATTGTTTTCATCAAGCTTTTTGTCTTGTGCGACAAGGTTAGCTGCTACCATACTAAAGGTGACTTGCTCTTTAAACGATCTGTAGTTGCCGACACTAAATTCGATGAGCATAGCATGAAGTTTAGGCTTAAGAGGGAAATCTGTGAATAAATCGTAATTTCCTGCCTTAAGAGTAGCAACTATTGGTTGAAGATGCTAAAGTATAAGATTGTTTTTAAATGTACACATGTACTATTCAACTCAAGTGTGATGGTGCAAAGCGCGCCTCTGGGGGCGATGGCATCTCTCATAAACTGCAACCCCGAAATAGCGATCGCAATGTCGCAGGTGTGAGTTACGCACATCCCCTCAAAATCAAATCTTGTGTCACTTTACTCGATGCATTTTCACAAAAAGCCAGAGGATTCACTGCTACGCTGGTCTTGATTGCTGCTGAGTCTATCGATTGGAAGATGATTTTATCCTCAAAGTTTCGATGATGTGAAGGGAGGGTACAAACACGTTGAGTTTGATACGCTTCGTCTGTGCCATAAGTATCGTTAGAAACTTTTTTCAACTAAGACACCATCATGAAACGCATTGCATATTTAGGACTCGGCATCATGGGCAGTGGCATGGCAACGAACTTGCTGAAAGCGGGTTATGATGTCACGGTTTGGAATCGCAACCCAGAATCCTGTAAACCTCTGGTTGAACAAGGTGCAACACAAGCTCAAACACCTGCAAAAGCCGTTGAAAATGCTGAGGCGATTATGTACTGCCTTGCGAATGACAACGCAGTTGAAGAAGTTGTCTTTGGGCAAGATGGCATTTTATCGAATGTGCGATCTTCACAAATTGCGATCGACATGAGTACAGTTCATCCTGACACCTCCCGCCGACAAGCCGCAGCCTATGCCGAAAAGCAAGTTGAATTTCTTGATGCTCCGGTTTTCGGCAGTAAAAACGAATCCGCAGCCGGGGGATTGTGGATTGTTGTTGGTGGCAAGCGTGACGTATTTGAGCAAGTCAAACCAATTTTAGAGCCGTTAAGCCAAACGATACATTACCTCGGCGACACTGGCAAAGGGGCATCGATGAAACTCATCGGTAACTCGATTGTGGCAACTCAAATCCAAGCGTTAGGAGAAGCAATGGTTCTGGCGACTAAAGCCGGACTGAATCCAAAAGACGTTCTCGATGTGTTGCATGTGGTGGATTTTCGCTCTCCGATTTTTGACGGTATCGGCAAGATGCTGGTGGAGCGCGATTTTACGCCAAGTTTTGCATTAAAACACATGCTCAAAGATGCGAATTTGATTGCTCGATTTGCCCAAGATTTGAATTCTCCCACGCCAGCTGCCGCAATTGTCAGAGAAACTATCAAAGCAGCGGTTAATCAAGGATGGGGAGAAGAAAATGCGTCTGCCCTGATTAAAGCGCTGGAATTAGAAGCAGCAGTGACTGTTGAATGATAATTACAAATCATTGTGACGAAACCATGTAGCGGGCAGGGGGACTCACCGGTCCCCTTTGGGGATAGGGGTAAAAGGGGGCTCTTAGCAGGGGGGAATAATTAGAAACAAATTATTTGTATGAAGTGCTTCGTGAAACGGTATTGAAATCAATCGCCACTTTTCATGTTTTGACTATTAACAAAAATAAGAAATTCGGATATTCTAACCAAGATATGCATTAATTTTTACCAAGAAACGTTTACCTGATGAAAATATGACCCAAGCATACGACATCTTCCAAGCAGGCGGTCTTGTTATGTGGCCTTTGTTGGGCTTATTTATAGTCACTTCAGTATGCATCTTGGAACGCAGTTGGTTCTGGTTGAGGCTAGCGACTCAAGAAAAACAGGTCGTGCGTGAGGTTTTAACAACAGCAAAGGTAGATTTGAAAAAAGCCGAAAAAATTGCAGAAAGTTCTCAGACTATAGCCATTGGCAGGTTTTTAGTGGAACCTCTTAGACTCAAAAAACCCTCTCCTGAGACCTTTCATTTGGCAATCAAAGCCGCTTGTGATAAAGAATTTGTAGAAATGCGTAAGGGTGATTTACTCCTGAAAAGCGTGGCGGCGATCGCCCCCTTGCTAGGTATCTTAGGAACTGCTGAGGGTTTAGTCACCACTTTCACTAACCTTAAAACTAGCTCTTTTAATCTTACTGATTTCTCTAAAGTGACACCTGGTCTTGCTCAAGCACTAATTACGTCTACAACTGCAATAGCTATTACAGTTTTTGCCTTTATCTTTATCCGAATCTTTCTTTATTTGCGAGTCCGGCAAATGGATTTTTTTTCTCAAGTTGGCAATGACCTAGAACTCATTTATCTGCAATGCTGGCATGAACCTTCTACTCAAACAGACACTCAGGCTAATAATGAACAGTGAACAGTTAGTCGTGTGGTTGCAGCGTGTGTCTTTACACGCTAGAAGAGTGTTCAAGCGTTTTAGACCACCAGCCGCAGACAATCCTAAACCCTTGCGATTGCTTCACTTCGCTCCGCTGTATTCCCTGCGCACATGATTACGTTTATTTATTTCCGCCCACTTATTCGTAGTGATGTAATATCGTGTCCGGTTAAAGACTTATCATTAAGGCTCTTCGGGAGCAGGGGGTAGGGAGCACCGGAGAAAGAGTTTTCAGGTTTTGGCACTGATCCACAGACAGGACTTACGCAAAATTATCAAAAAATAAACCGCAAAGGACGCAAAGAGCACGAAGTTAAGAGGGTTTAAAAGAGTTTTTGCGTAAGTCCTAACAGAATATATAACTAATTAGGCGGACATGGTATAGTAGCAAATTGCGTTCTGTTGTAGTAATTTATTGCAACTTGGTATAACTCTAAACTTTTTCAGATACGCCAGCAAACTCTAACCCAAAACCCAGAACTAAACCTTGAATCAGTGAACTTGAATTTCCAAACTGACTACTAAGTTCTGGGTTCTGAGTTATTCACGCGTGTGAGTTCATCAGTTAAATTTCAGCCGAAGCTCGCTCAATCAATCGACGTGCTAATGTTTGTGTACCTGTATGTTCGTAGTAATTCGTCGATACATCCAGGAACGCAGCGAGGTAGTCTAGCTTATCATCAGCAAAATCGACAACATTTTGCAAGTTGCTAGCGACCTTTTGTGGGGTTAAATTCTTGGAAGCAACTAGATCACTCATCCAACCACTGACTGAGTTGAAGCTTTCGCCAATAAAGTTCAGTTTGCTGCTGGAATTATTACCTGGAATTTCGTTTTTAATATTCTGAAAGGTCGAGTTTTCATCTAACTCTTGAGGACTAGTCTGATTAATTCTAGATAGTGCGCTATTGATGAAATCTGGACCTAAGGGTATCAAACCATCAAAGCAAACTAATGCAGCCATCCGGATGAACGACTCACCGCTGTATTCACCCAAAGAGCCGACAAAATCCCCAATACTGTCTCCGGGAATACCGTTAATTTGGCAGAAGGCTACTAACTCAGCAACTAATTTCAAGCACAAATCTATGGTTTGTGCTTTATCAGCTTTGGGAGTGACTCGGTTTAAAAAACCCAAAAGGGGAATTTTCTCACCCACTTTGTTTGCCAAAGCCGCTGCACCAAGTGCTTTATCTGTTTTGTCAACGCTTTGATAAAGCCACATAGCTCGTTGGTATCCTTGAGAGCGATCGTTGTAGAGATAAACCGCTCGATCACCAATTTGTTGAATCAGCTCTTCGTCGTCTTCACCAGTGACAGTTTTGATCGTGTTGACAAAGCCAACTACATTTTGCCACTCACCAGGAGCGACAAAATCGAGCGATCGCAATGCCGAAATCGTTAAGTTATTGGTTGGTAATTCATCAACCAACTCAAAAATTGATTTACTCACAAATAGACTCCTAAATTATTTTCTGGTTACTCAGGATTTCAGTTGTCAAATTGCTAATTGCTTTGTAGCTATTTGCTTTTAGCAAGTTGCGCCAAACCACCTAAGTTAAATTTCTGTATCCAAGCTTCGCGTTCAGCCTCTGTAAACGACGCGTCGCGAGATTGCACTTTCACTTGATAGCGATTGCCAACTAAAATAGCAGTGCCAGTACTCCCCTGACTAACAGCTGGATATCCGGCTATTTTCTTTGGGCTGTTCACGAATTTTGCCGCTGGGTTTGTAGCACCTTTGACTCCTTGTGTATCATTAACAGAAAGTACAGCCACGTCTTTGCCGCCTTTTTTCAACTTCGCTTCAGCAAAGCCTTTCTTCTCTTGGGTGTAGACGCGCTGGTAGCCAGCTCCAGGACTTGGAAAAAATTTGTTAAATTCGCTACCTTGGGTTGAATCTTTCGCGATCGCCTGATTGCTTTTTTGTCGGGTGCTTTCCTGCTGTGCCTGGTCAAAACGTCCAGGAGTCTTTGGCGCGCAGGCTGTTGTAAACAGTAACAAACATAACAATAAAGCTGCGAAAATTCTTCGGGCACGGGGCAAAAACATCTTGGACTCCTCCTTTTAATTGACTTTCCAGAAAATATATCAACGCTTGTTTTGGCTAATACCTGGAAAATTTACTTTTTAATTGAGCGAATACCGATGACTAAGGACTACGGTAAGCAATAACAGCATAAAACGGATCTCCTCCTGGGACACCCATCCACTGTAAGAAATTAGGAAGGGATGACTGACGAGCAATTACTTCTGCAGGTGTAAGTCCTGGAACTGCAGAGAAATAGCTTTTTACCAATTCCACTCTACTGGCTTCTGTACCCTCTCGCCATGCTTGAATCGCTTTTTGAAAAAACATCCGATTGGAAAAGCTGAAAATTGCCACACCACCAGGTTTCAGGATGCGGTGAATTTCTGAAAAGACTGCTTCTGGATACTGTAAATACTGTACTGAAACGCAGTTGAGAACGGCATCAAAACTTTGGTCTTCCAGAGGTAGTTGAGGATTTTCGTTGAGATTTTGGACAAAGTAATGATTTAACTGAGGGTTCCGTGCAAGTTCCTCTGCGTTGAGTCCGTGTCCTTCAACATGGGCAAAAGGTATATCTTCTGGCAGATGCGATACCCAACTGCTCATCATGTCTAAGATACGGGTGTTGGGTTTGAGGCGAACGCGATATAAATCCGTTAGCTGTTGGATAAACTTATCGTCCACATGAGTGACGAAGCGCGGATGTTCATAGAATAACTTGTCGTCTGTACTGTCTTGCTTAGTGCGTTCCTCTGGTTTAAGCGGCATAAATATTTTTCAAGTTTATCCAAAATTTTGTCAATTTTGATTGCATTTGGTGGAAACAATTGATATACCACCATACGTATTCTAAAAATAGACACAAAAATATTCATGACCCAAAAGAAGAATTTGGCTATGCACAATTCAATGTTATATAAACTGCAATTTCTTCGTCCAACCAAGATCACCATCGACATTTTACGTGCTTTTCCCCACATCTCATTGTTAATTTGGGTACTCCCCTTATTACTGTTTGGTTGTGGGCAGAGTAGCTTGATGGCACATGATGAAGGGCTTTACGCTTGGCGATCGCGCCTGATGATAGAGACTGGTGATTGGATACATCCTTGGACAACTCCCCACCATAAAACTCCTGGTTTCTATTGGTTAATTGCCAGTTGTTACACATTGTTTGGCATTAGTGAAGCGAGTGTGCGCTTGCCAAGTATGATTGCTGGTGTGCTGAGTATACTACTTCTGTATGAAATAGGCAAAATCCTGATTGGGAAAAAACTTGCTTGGCTTGCGGCTGCAATTTTGAGTGTAGAATTTCTCTGGCTGCAATACAGTCGTTTAGGCACACCAGATGTGCCTGTGATTTTCCTAGTTCTTTTAGCGATTTGGTCTTTATTAAAAGCTGAATTACACCCAAAATATCGCTTGGCTTGGTGCTTTGTAGCTGGTTTTAGTTTTGGCTTGGGCTTTTTAGTCAGAAGTTTTATGATTTTTGTCCCAATCATAGCTTTGTTACCTTATCTCATATGGGAGCATCGCCGTCATCGTCATCTTGCAAACCCGATGTTGTATTTCGGGTTTGTGGTAGGGTTAATTCCCACGTTTACCTGGCTATGGCTGAGTTGGTTGCGATACGGTAATGGTAGTTTTGGACAATTAATTAACTTTGTTCTCAAATTAGGATCTAATGAACGCATACACAATGGGTTAGGGTTTTATTTCTGGGATATAGCCGTAAAAGGGTTCCCTTGGGTTTTGTTCTGTCTTTTAGGCTTATTTTTGACCATTCGTCGTCCTATTCCTCGCTATCAACTAGTATTGGTTGGTTATCCCCTCACTTTATTTGCTGAACTAAGTCTTTTTTCCACTCGTTTATCCCACTACAGTCTTTTGCTGTATCCATTCATCGCTTTGCTTGCTGCTGTAGGGTTAAATTGGCTGAGTGCAGGGATGAGGAGGGAGGGAGGCAAAGAAGCAGGGAGGAAAGGAAGAAGAGAAGGAGAGAGGGAGAGAGGAAAGGATATTTTCCCACACTTGTACACCCTTCGGGTTCGCAGTCGCCTACGGAGGGAAAACGCCAGGTCCTACAACGGGGGGAACCCCCGCAACGGAGTGGCTCCCCTCCTGCAGCGCTGTCTCACTGCCACACTGCCACACTGCAACACTCCCTCATCCCCAGTTCCCTCCTCTTCGCTTCTTCGCAATCTGAGTTATGGCTTTGGTATGTTCGGTGTTTTGCTGTTAGTTGTGGGAATGGTTGCTTTTGTTTGGGGTGATGCACAAGTCCATAAGTACGCGATCGTGGCATTGGTATCAGGAGCCAGTTGGTTAATATTACCTTTAGTGTGGATTGGTCGTTACCAATTGGGTAAAAAGTTTCTGACTTCTGGTTACTGGTTAGCGAGTTGGTTAGTTCCTATCTGGATATCTTTGGCTGCTGCTAGTTGTAGTGGATTGATCGGCAACTACAATCCTGATGTCAAAGCTTTGATTCAACAGCCTGCGATCGCTCAAGTTTTAGACTCATCTGCTATTAATTTTGTAGACATACGAGGCAAATCTGACGTATTACTCAAATTTTATACTCCTCATCACGGCAAGCGAGTACAGCAAGTTTCGCAACTTCCAGCCTTAAGCTATGCTTGGGTTTCTGACAAACAGATGGCTAATTTATCTCAGCGTTATCGAGTTCTCGGTACTGTGCAAGATGTCAGTTTAATAGAAGTTACCAATCAATTTTGAATTTTAGTTGCGTTTTGTAAACTTTATTTAAGTAAAAGCTAAGTAAGATAAAAAATAAAGTGCTGGGTAATATGGTGCTGCATACTAGTTCAGGAATACAAAATCTTACGCTAGACCAACCACATCTGCCACTTGAACGCTTTCGAGTCGCAGAAGTGGAAGCTAGCTGATGGTAGTTTTTCCTCAAGGCGCGATACGCACAAGCTAAAGCAAGCTGGCTTATCGTCCATATACTGCCAAGCATGTTGTTTCAACAACAGGCTTCCTTAAATTGGAGATTTGGGGCAAAGTCGCCGAACGACTTTGGGAACAAGTAAACATTAATGTTCAGCATTGTATAAGTTGTGTGGAGCAGCAGGATATAAATGGAAATACTACGTATAGTAGTGACGGGAGGTATGGGTGCGGGGAAGACGACCTTGATTCGCACAATCAGTGAAATAGAGGTGGTAGACACTGAAAAAAAAGCGACAGATGAAGTTGGACTACTCAAGAAAACGACCACAGTCGCTTTGGATTTTGGGCGGCTGACTATAGGATCGAATCAATCACTACACCTGTATGGCACACCAGGACAAAGCAGATTTGATTATATGTGGGAGATATTGATTGCAAAAGCCCACGCTTACATTTTGCTAGTAGCAGCTCACCGTCCGCAGCATTTCCGTTATGGTCGCAAGCAACTCAACTTTATGAATCAACGGGTACAAATTCCCTATCTGATTGGGTTGACTCATACTGATTGCCCAGATGCATGGGAAGCCCAAGATGTGGCGATCGCCTTGGGACTGGATGATGAGAAAACTCGACCACCAATAATTACAGTCAATGCTACCGAGTCCACTTCGGTCAAACAAGCTTTGATTGCACTCGTCGAAGAATTTGCCAATTACTACCACAATACCACTGGATAGCTGGCGCTTTGCGCAAAAGTCACTTTTGCGCATTGTTGGGTAAAGCGGTGCATGTTAAAGGTTAAAGGGTTTTATTTTCCCTTTCCCCTGCCCCTTATCCCCAGAGGGGACCCCACCTTCCCCCTTAAACTTTTCCCCGACAACTGTCACGAAGTCTATTGTATGGGTTGTACCTTACAGCGGTTTTCATCTATTTGAACCACTATTTTTTATAGGGGTACAAGGCATTGCGTCCCGGAGAGTGTGGTCTATTTACCCGAAAACTGCTGTAAGGTGGCATTCTCAACCGAGCATCAAAAAAATTCCGTAATTATCCTGAATATATCTCATTTTTAATGTTATTTTAAACAAAGATATCAGGCAGCAAATAACCAACTGACCAATACCTCCTGAAGGTATGCAGATAGGCATAAAATCTTTGGAGCTAAATGGAGTTTGAGTGTTAGACGTTCTTTGAAAGCAGCGATCTAAACACAAACCCGTAAGCAAGATGCCAAACGAGTGTTTGTTGAGCGCTAGACATGCAGAGGAGTTTCCATCGTAGAGACTAGCTCTGCGGTTGGGTTAATAAATAGCCCGCAAAGCACAGGTATTTTATGGCATGTCGATAAACGAAAGCATCTATCTACAAATTTTGTACAAATGTTTCTTTCTCTATGAGCGATAACCGTATGATGACAACTTCCAATACTCTCAGACCACAGCTAGGAGATTTCGTCAATGTGATGGACTATAAAGCTTTGCTGGATGGCATAGAAGATAACTTAGGTTCCAAAGCTGCAGCAGTCATCATTGGTGCTGCGGGTCGTACTTACGGTAAGAAAATTGCCACAACACTTGGGGCATCGATGGAATCAAAAGATCTTCCAACTATACTGAACCGCCTAAACACAAGTTTAGGTGTCGAAGGAACACGACTCTGTCTTATCAAAGAAGTATCTCAACAAGAAAACTTTATTAGGGTAAAGGTGAGCGAGCCAGTTGAAATGTCTGGTGAGAATTCAGGTTCCATCCGTTTATGCCCATTTACCCTAGGTATACTCGGTGGCTTTATCGATCAGATTATGCAAAAACGCCACCAAGCTCGACAAATTCCTGTTGCCGATCAAATAAATTTTCAAACAGAGTTCGAGTTCACGCCTCTTTGAAATCAACCTCAGTCAACGCTTGCGGGTTACAGAGATTGAATTGAGACTTTGAGGCGGTAGCTTCGATGTTTTTGAACTCACCGCATACATTTAGAGGATTATCATATACAGCAAATGCAGTCATCCTCTTACCCAAATTCTGTTGACAGACATAGAATTTGCCTGCAAGTTTATTACAGCGGTTTTCTTTAGGGTGGACAAAATCCTGTAATGCAGGGTAGTCAAATAGAAAACTGAATTAGCAACCAAACATTATCCACAGATTAGCAAATCAAACTAAAAGAGGAGTGTAGCATGGCAATTAACATAGCAAAACTTAGCAGCATTCTGCAAAATTTTGTCACTGCAACAAGTGATGTCCAAGGTGCAGTGCTTGTTTCTCCAGATGGTCTAACTTTGTCGTCAAGCTTACCAGGCGGGATGGACGAAGAACGGGTATCAGCAATGGCTGCGGCTATGATATCTCTTGGTGAGCGCATTGGGAGTGAGTTAAGCAGAGGCAATATAGAGCGGATTTATGTTGAAGGTGACAAGGGTTTTGGAATTCTCAATGGCTGCGGCGAGGACGCTGTACTACTAGTTTTAGCAAGTGATAGTGCCAAACAGGGATTGCTTTTGCTAGAAATCAAGCGTGTTCTTACAGAATTGAGGAAGACTATGATGTACTAATTCTGCCTTGAAAGTTCACCAAGCGGCTAGAAACTGCCAACTAAAATTTTGCTACTTCGGCGGACATCTGCCGAAAATAGCAGAGGTTTGGATGTATAATCAAGTCGGTCATAACGCCTAGCTGCCTATGAAAGTCACATGTGCTTTGTGACCTATAAAACTTTAACCAAAGCCGCAGGAAATTCCCATCCGTCAACGGGGATGGAGATGAAAGGCGGGGTAAAAAGCTAGCTAGGTCTGACTTCATCAACAAGACCTAGCTTATTTATTTCATGCGCTGAAAAAATTTTTAACAAAGGTACTAGATCTAATATTTACATCTGCGCCTGGTAGTCTATCAGACTACTAAGTAAAACTAATATGATATTTACTGGTAATTTAGCAGAATTTTCCTTGCCAAGAATCTTTCAATTGCTAGACCAAGCAAATAACACAGGATTACTGACAATTCGTACCTTAGAGGCTGATTTGACTAGTTTTAAGCCTGTTTATTACATCTGGTTGTATCAAGGTCGGATTGTCGCTGCTGCTGATCGTCTAGATGAAAAAGGCTTGCTTTCAATGATCGCTCAACGGGGTTGGGTAAGCGAGGACGTTGCTTTAAGAATGGCTCAGATCTGTCGGGCTAACACGCCGATAGGTTTATGCCTCAAGTTCCAAGGACTACTGCAAGCGGAACAACTGAAACTACTATTTCGTCTTCAAGTTCTAGAGCAAGTGTCTGCCTTGTTTGAACTCAAGGATGGTCAGTTTGAATTTGACGCCGGAGCTGATTTACCCGACTCAGAGATGACAGGCATGAGTATACAAGCAACTGAGGCAATACTTATCGGTTTGCGATACGCGAAGCGTCAAGCCTCCGGCTTATCGCTGCAAGATTGGAGTGTATTAGCCCAACAATTGCCTGAGTTAGGTTTAATCCTGTCAAATAAGAATATGACTCAGCCGACATTACAGTTAGACTCTCTGGAATTGCAAGTTTGGCAGTTGGCGAATGGCACTATTTCCTTGGGGGAAATAGCCAATCAACTTGGGCTTGCTGTAGAAAAAGTGCAGCAGATTGCCTTTCGACTCCTAATAAGTGATCTAGTAGAAGAAGTTTTCCTAACTAGTGCTTCAAAGAACGAAGTCACACAAACGACTTCTGTAGCAGAAAATTTACTAGAGTCAACTGTGGACTCTTCCAGTCAAATTGACAACACGCAGCCGTTAAATGACATAGTAGCACAAACGACTCCTGTAGCAAAAAATTTACCAGAGTCAGTAGTAGACTCTTCCAGCCAAATTGACAACACGCAGCCGTTAAATGACATAGTAGCACAAACGACTCCTGTAG
>NZ_JCACKO010000129.1:126391-187541 GCF_059505445.1 Brasilonema angustatum
CAGAAAATTTACTAGAGTCAGTAGTAGACTCTTCCAGGCAAACAAACGTCTTTCAGTCGTTTCTTAAAAAGTTAGGTGGTTGGCTGCGTCTGATTCGGTCGTTCTTCCAAGGATTATTTAGTTTTGATCGAAGCAAAACTTAGTACGAGAAATCATAAAAAACACACTAATGACTGATGACTAATAACTTCGATTTTCCCCTGGCTTTTTATGAAACAGAACTAGGGAACAGTTTCATGAGCGAAGGATGAGTTTATTTTTTGTTAATTTTATTGTAAATATTTATTGTGAATATATTAAGTAATAAATACTAGTATCAATTAAGTATATTTTTTTGAAGTATCAGTAATTACCCAACTATAAATAGAGAAAGAAATTGAGTAGTACTGCGTCCACACTAAAATGTTGGATTGAAGTTGCAAGGGTGCAGGGGTGCAGAGGCACAAGGAATAAGAAAAACAGACTCATCAACCGATTAATTTTTAGCCAACAAATTAGACTAGACGCGATCGTAGATTAAATTTTGTTTTTGTTGATACTAGGAGAACCATCACATGACTTTACAATCACAAGCCTTTTCGTCTTTAGTGGAAACAGGTGTTGAGCTGACAGATGAGGACAAAGCTGTAGAGAAATCTCAGGGAAAGCTACGTCCAACCCTTGGAGATTTCAATAGTATTGTCTGTTTTAAGTCGGCAGTTATCGGAATAGAAAAAACTTTGGGTGAAAAGGCAGCTGCGATCGCCTTGACTGCAGCTGGGCGTCATCGCGGCAAAGATCTTGCACAAGAATTATGTTTCTCAGGATCATCCTGCTCCTTTGAGGATATTGGCTACAAACTCGAAACAGCTTTAGGTAAAGACGGTACTTGCTTGTGCATCATTAATAACGTCATAAGAGAAGACGATGTTATTCATGTTTACACTTCAGAAACCTTTTGCTCAGCGGGCGAGCCTCAAGGTTCCGAGCGTCAATGTACTTACACGCTCGGTGTTGTTTGGGGATTTGTAGAGCAAGTTCTCGGTAAGCGCTTGCAAGGTAAACACACGGAATCAGTGCTTCGTGGTAGTGATTACGATGTCTTTAAGTTTACTTTTTTGTGAGAGCTAAGAAGACTCACAGAATTTTTTTTCAAGCGCTTGTACTACAACGGGACGGACAGTTTCTCCCGCAGGGAAACCCTCCTCAGATAAGATTTACTTTATAAATGATCTCTGAGTAGGTTGGGATTAATTTTAGCGAAGCATATAACGTTTTGTCAGGGGAAAAGGAGAAGGTTAAAGGTTTTCCCCTTTTCCTTGCCCTTTTAGCGATTGCAATATAGTTCTGTTTCTTTACACCCATCTACTTAATTAATACTATTCTAGGTACAGCTTAACTATAATAGCGACAGCTGTAAAAAGTACTAAAACACCCTCGCTCACAATGGAAAGAGTTATGATTTACGTTTCCATGCTACAAGACGAACTGCAAAACTTTGTCTCAAGCAGCACTGGGGTTCAGGGTGCAATATTGTTAAGCCCTGATGGCTTAGCGTTGGCTTCTGTATTACCAGCAGGAATGGATGAAGGGCGCACTGCTGCCATGTCTGCATCTATGCTCTCGTTAGGCGAACAAATAGGATGCGAACTTGTTCGCGGTAATATTGACCGTATCTTCGTTGAAGGTGAGAAAGGCTATGGCGTGTTAGTTAGCTGTGGTGATGCAATTTTATTGGTTCTCGCTAATGCCTCTATTAAGCAAGGCTTATTATTTCTAGAAATCAAACGGGCTGTTGTTAAAATAACATCCTTAATGGGTTAAAGGTCAAGTAATGCAACCTGAATGACAAAAAGAAAGTCATGGATTATACTTAACATGATTCTGTACCCTGAACCAATCAATACCAGATTATCAGTGAAATTAGCATAAACATGAGTAAAATATGACAAAAATTATAGGAAATTTTAAGGGTAATTTCTGTCAGACAATAAATTCCACATAAACTCAACAGATAGAGGAAACGAAAAGATGATATCAAGTGAACAGACTTGTATGACTCAACAAATGAGCCGTTTGCGTCCGGAACTGGGTGATTTTAGCAGTATAATCTTTTTCAAAGCAATCCTTATTGGTATCGAAGAAACTTTGGGTGACAAAACGGCTGCGATCGCGATGATATCTGCTGGTCGTAGTCAAGGCAGAAATTTTGCTACAGATTTAAATTTAGTTGGCAATGAAACAATATTATCTGTTGAAGAAATCCACGACAAGATTAATTTAGTTCTGGGCAAAGAGGGAAATCGCTTGTGCCTGATCGAGAAGATAGAACAAGAAGGAGATATCTACAAAGTCTATGCCAAAGAAACTTTTTGCTCTGCTGGCGAAGCACAAGGATCATCACGAAACTGTACTTATACTTTAGGTGTTATTCAAGGCTTTTTGGAAGCTATTTTGAATAAGCGCTTGCACGGAAAACAAATTGAGTCTGTTTTGCGTGGTGGTACTTATGATTTGTTCCAATTTTTTGTTATATAGCTGTCGCCAACTCTATTAGGACATATAGCAAGGAACGCTTAACAGGGAACAGGGGTGTGAAAGTCTGGTGATATCCGTCGTATTTTCTCATTAGTTCATGTCCTAATCTACCTGGCAACGGCTATAGCTTACAGCGTTTTTCATCTATTTGAACCACAATCTTTCAAAGGAGCGCAAGGCATTGCGCCTCGGAGAGTGTGGTCTATTTACCCTAAAATTGCTGTAAACATAAGACAGTTATTAATTAAGGAGTCATAAATGATAAACCCCGCAGGTCTTTTGCTCAAACCCTGCGGGGTTTATCATAACCGTGGGATGAGTTAATCTTGATCAAATCTCTGCTGGTGCTGGCTTCCAGAGTTCTCCATATTGCTCCCGCAAAGTCTGCCAAGCCTCTACTTGTCCAGGTTCGTATTCTCCTGGTTTACCCCATTGTAGAAACAAACTCAAAGCTGGCTCTTGTTTGTCATCCAAAAACCGAATGGCATAGGTGGTAAAGTTACCTCGCTTGGCTTCACCCGTTTCAAATTTCACCTGCGTAATTTTATCCATATTCAAGTGAAATTCAAAACCTTCGGTGTGCATGTTGGCGTACTTGCCTTTTGGGAGTTCTGCATAAAACAGCTTTTCCACTCTACCGCGTGCTTCCAAAACAGCGGCGCTGCTTGTGACAATCAGACGTAGTGTTCCCAGAGTTTCGCAAGCTTCCAAAAATTCTTTTAGTGTTTTTGTCATTTGTCAATGAGAAGGGGTGTAAGGGTATAAGGGATATAAGGGTATAAGGGGAGCCAGTGCTGTGGGGAGCCAGTACTGCAGGAGGGTCTCCCTCCGTAGGTATCTGGCGTCCGGGTTCCCCGACTTGAGGCACAAGCGCGTTGTAGGGAATAAATCAGTGCTTGCTCTGACACCTTTGGTGCTTGCGGGGCTTTCTTGTACAAAAATATCATTCTTTCCCCCTACACCCCTACACCCTAGTTTTGGTCATTTTTTCATGACTAGGGACTATTTTTCATGTTGTTCGTATGCAGCGACTATACGCTGAACAAGGGGATGGCGGACAACATCTTTTTGAGAAAATTCGCAAAAGGCTATGCCTTCAACGTGTTTTAGAATTTGTGTAGCTACCGTTAATCCAGATTGTTGGTTGGCTGGTAAGTCGGTTTGTGTCATGTCACCTGTAATCACCATACGAGAACGGAAACCCAAACGAGTCAAAACCATTTTCATTTGAGCTGGTGTAGTATTTTGAGCTTCATCAACAATCACAAAAGCATTGTTGAGCGTCCGTCCCCGCATATAGGCTAAAGGAGCAACTTCTATGACGCCTCTTTCCATCAGTGATGGAACTTTTTCTGGATCAATAAATTCGTTGATAGCATCGTAGAGTGGACGCAAATAGGGATTGACTTTCTGCTGCAAATCTCCTGGTAAAAAACCAAGTCTTTCGCCAGCTTCGACAGCAGGACGAGTGAGAATCAGCCGTTCAAATTGGTTCGCTAGAAGTGCTTGTACAGCAACGACGACTGCGAGGAAAGTCTTACCAGTACCGGCAGGACCAGTGCAAAAAGTTAAATCTCGTTTACGTAGCGCTTCGATATACTGTCGCTGTCGGAAGGTTTTGGCGCGGACTTCCTCACTTTTACGCGTTTTAGCAATAATATCTCGCTGTAAATCTAGCAGTTCCCCTTCACGATGAGTGTCCAAGGCTTGGCGAGCTGTTAATATATCTGTACTAGAAATATTGTTGCCTTTGCCCCAAAGGTCTTCAAGCGATCGCACTAATCGATTTGCCAAGTCAACTTGCTTTTCTGTACCAGAAATATACAGTTCTTGTCCCCGCAGAACTATATTGGCTCCTGTTTGTCGTGCCAAAGTTTTGAGATTTTCTTCCCCTTCTCCTGCTAGTGCGATCGCACTTGGAAGATTCGGCAGTTCAATCGTTAAGGCACCTGCCATCATAAATTTCAAATATCCCCTTCACGCACGCTACTAAAGAACAGAATTCAATATTAAAAAAATAGTTAACAGACTTTAGTTGAACTAAACAATTTTGTTGTTTTCTTGATCTTAAGAACATTTCCCTTTGAATCGGACAAACTTCGGGAAAAGTAGAGGCGGGTGAAATCGCTGCTCTACTTTGCCTTAGTTTCATCTACAACTGCCTTTCAAACTTTAACGTTAATAGCTAGCTGGCATTGGTTAATCGCCATCACCAAAGATATGACTTTGATTTAGTAGCGACTACCTTTGCGTGCGGCTTCCGCTTTGCGCTTACGGCGCAGACTGGGTTTTTCGTATCTTTCCCGGCGTTTGACCTCGGATAAAATTCCGGCTTTTTGAATTTTCTTTTTAAAACGCCTTAATGCCGAGTCAATTGACTCATCTTCACCCAAACGGACTTCAGCCACTCCCTTGTTTCACCTCCTTACAGAGATTCTCTAAGTATCATCTAAAGACGTAGTCAACCGCTGCTTTTTATTTTCTGACTTCTGTGTGAGCGCTTTACTTAGTTTACGAGTGTTATACTCAACCGAGTAAGCGTAAGATAGTAGGAATCATGCTCGGCGCTTACACAACACCTTTGACGCCTTTGGGTAGACCGAATCTACTTTGTTTGCAACTGCGCCAAACCAAGCTATTGCTAACCGGGCTTTTTTTGAAATGCTAGCTTTTCTACTACGAACGCACTTCGGTACAAACTGTGACTTGAATTTCCTAAGTCGATAAAAGCTGCAGTTGCCTAAATACTGAGTGCTAGTATTTACATTTACTTTTTTTGTTACGGACTTGGTGTTAAACCTAGTGGGAGCGTATTCTGGCAATAGGTTTATCTTGTCCGTCTCCACGTTTTTCTCTGGGTTTTGGTGGCGGTAATCGTTCTTCCCTGTCTTCTTCAAAAGATGAGTCATCCCGATTACCAGCACTGCTGCCATAGATGTCCAGGTATACTGAGTGTCCAGCTGTTTGAGCTGCTGCAGTAATCACAGTGCGAATCGCTTGAATATTACGTCCACCTCGACCAAATACTTTTCCCTTATCTGAGCTTTCAAAGGCAATGCGAATCCAAGCACGGTTGAGGGTGTTAGACATTTCACAATCGATGCTTAAAGACTCAGGAGAATCTAAAAACGGTTGCATCAGAAACCGTACCAGTCCAACGTAGTCTGGACTGGTTGTGGGGGATTTTGTTCCGATTTTATGTTGAGGCTTTTCCACTGACCTGTTCAAAGACATTAGCTTTTTGCAGGATGTGACGTACGGTATCAGTCGGTTGAGCGCCTTGTTGTAGTCGCTTGACGATTCCGGGAACATCCAGTCGTACTTCATCAGTTCTGGGGTTATAAAAACCCAGTTCTTCCAACGGACGACCATCGCGGCGAGCGAGGTTGTTGATTGCGATTATGCGGTAACTTGGTTCTCGCTTTTTACCGTATCGCTTCAGGCGCAGTTTTATCATGGTTAAGAAATCATTCTCCTGTTTCTAGGAATCTGTTTGCAGTTAGTTTATTGGGAAGTTAGATGAGCGTGAAGTTTTCTGAAGGCAGTTCCAAGGGGAATATTATTCCTGTTGAAAGCCGTCCCATTGGGTAGGCAGTTTAACTTCTGGTGCTAAAATGCCTATTTTAGCACTTGCCAAGTGTTAGGTGTTAGTCGCTGTTTGTTATTTATGAATTGCGACTAATCACCCCTGAGTGGCTAAAGCGTACCGAAGCCTTTCTTCTTTTTGTCTTTCTTCGGCTTCTTTTTCGAGCCAGCGCCGCTATTATAACCCCGCCAACCAGGGGCAGCTGGACTGTTACCAGCAGCCGGACCACCCATTCCACCAAACATTCCTGGCATACCAGCGAACTGCCCTTGACCCATTTGCTGCATCATATTGCGCATTCTTTGGAAGTCACTGACCAGTTTACTAACGTCTGTCTCTTTATAACCCGCTCCATTCGCAATGCGTCGCCGTCTACTAGGAGAACTTGCCAACAAATCTGGGTTCTGGCGCTCTTGACGCGTCATGGAATTAATCATCGCTTCACAGCGCTTAAGCTGGGTTTCTCCGTGCTTAAGTTGGTCATCTGTTAGCTTGTTCATCCCAGGGATGAGCTTAATTATACCACCCAGTGAACCCATGTTCTTGAGCAGGCGCATTTGCTTGAGAAAATCAGTAAAATCGAAGTTCGCTGACAGGATTTTCTCCTGCATTTTCTCAGCATCCGCAAGGTCAATTTCTTCCTGAGCCTTTTCTACCAAAGTTAGAACGTCGCCCATGCCCAAAATGCGCGATGCCATACGGTCAGGATAAAACGGTTGTAAAGCTTCAACCTTTTCACCCACACCGACAAACTTAATGGGTGCTCCTGAGATATGCCGCACAGAAAGTGCTGCCCCACCCCGGCTATCGCCATCCAACTTGGTAAGAATTGCACCAGTAATCCCAATTTTTTCGTGGAAAGTACGGGTGAGATTGGCGGCTTCTTGACCCGTCATGGAGTCTACCACCAAAAGAGTTTCATTGGGTTGGACTGTTTCTTTGATGCGGGCTAATTCCGCCATCATGTCTTGGTCAATTTGTAAGCGACCAGCAGTATCAATAATAACTGTGTCAACCCCTTCTGCTTTGGCGCGTTCCACGCCCTGCCGTGCAATCTCAACTGGATCAGCATCAGATCCTAGTTCAAACACTGGCACGTCAATTTGCTTACCAAGTGTGATCAATTGGTCAATCGCTGCTGGACGATACACGTCCGTCGCGACCATTAAGCAGCTGCGTTCTAACTTACGTAGATGCAAGGCTAACTTGGCAGTAGCAGTCGTTTTCCCAGTACCCTGCAACCCTGCCATCAGGACAATTGTGGGAGAGTGATCAGCTTGTGCTAAAGGAACGTTCTCTTCCCCCATCACCTGCACGAGTTCATCGTGGACAATCTTGATGAACTGTTGGTCAGGTCGGACGCCAGTAATAACTTCCGCTCCCAGCGCCTTGGTTTCAACTTCGGTGACAAAATCTTTAACTACCTGGAGATTAACATCCGCTTCTAACAGCGCACGACGCACTTCGCGCAAAGCATCTTGAATATTCGATTCGGAGATTTTGTCCTGACCCCGGAGTTTCTTCCAGGCACCTTCTAAACGGTCAGCTAGTGCTTCAAACATAATCAGTTAAGTTACAGGTAGTTAGTCAGCAGAGTTTTCATGCCATATATACAGCTTAGTGTTTTTTCAGTTCGACTGTATTGGAATACAGTCAGAAGCGCTACAAATACAGTGAACAGTAAACAGTGAACAGAGGAAGCGATTTCTTGACCCCCCTTAACTTGGTAACTGATAACTGATAACTGATAACTGTTTTAAGAAGGGCGTGTCATCGCGCCCCCTTAAGCGTTGACAACCAACGGTGAGTGAATTTCACCCAGGAGTACTTCTTGACGCGCTCCGGTTGCGCTTGGTAAGTTGCCAGGAGTGCCCATAGAGCGCCAGTATGCCAAAACTGCAAACGCGATCGCTTCTTTGAAATCAGCACTCAAGCCAACTTCATCTGTGGTAACAACTGGCACAGATTCTAATAGCACCTGTAACCGATCCTTGAGATAGAGATTGCGACTACCTCCGCCACACAAGAGCACTCGCTGTGGCATTTGCGGTAAAAAAGTCCGGTAACTATGAACAATTGAAGCTGCGGTGAGTTCCGTAAGCGTCGCCAGCAAGTCGGCTGGACTGAGTTGGTAAGCTTCGGCGTCTTGTAAACATTGATGCAGGTAATCAACACCAAATAATTCTCGACCTGTGGATTTGGGTGGTGGTAGATGAAAGTAATCTTGGCTTAGCCAGTGCTCTACTAAGGGAAAACAAGGAGTACCACTCGCTGCCCAAGAGCCATTTTCATCGTAAGTTTTCGCACCATCCGTTAAATGCTCCACCGCCAGATCCAAAAGACTATTTCCTGGTCCTGTGTCCCAGGCACGAATTTTTTCTAGCCAGTTGTCACGACGGAGTGGTATATAAGTAACATTACCAATACCACCAATATTTTGAATACAACGTGCTTCTTGAGGATGACTGAGCAAAGCCGCATCAATTCGTGGTACAAGGGGTGCACCATGACCACCAGCTGCAATATCTGCTACACGTAGATTCGAGACTGTTGTTATACCTGTTTGATTGGCAATTGATTCACCACGTCCAAGTTGCAAACTATACCCGATTGGTGTGATAGGTTGTGATGGAGGTTTATGATATACTGTTTGACCATGAGAACCAATTAAAGTGGGTTTTTCGTGACCAATTTGGATATTTCGTGCGGCTTGGGCAAAAGTACAGGCGATCGCATCATCCAATTGAGCCAATTGGGCCATCGAAATAGCTGTCCCTGCACAAACCGCTAAAATGCGTTCTCTCAAATCTGGTGGATAGGGATATGTTGCACCAGCCACCAACTCAATTTTGATATCCAAATCTGTACCAGAAATATCTACTAAGGCAGCGTCTATACCATCTACAGATGTGCCACTTATTAAACCAATTACAAAAGTCATTTAATTTTAACCGCTGATGTTGACTCCCTCTGGGCAGCTTCCCGGAGGATACGCAGATAATTAGCGGTTACTATTTTAAATTAATCCATCGCTCAACGACTGGGAGTATTACTTTTCTCAGCGGAAATAATATGTAAATCAACGTTTTTCAGTAATCGTAGTAATTTATGGGTTAAAGCGCCTTTCAAGAGAATTTGCCAGCGCGATCGCTGAGTTGCCCCGATAACAATTTGAGTGATATGGTATTGTTCAGCAACTTCTGCGATCGCCTTGGCTATATCAGTGCCAGTGGTACGAATGAATGTACCATCAAATTCTTTGCAAAGTTTTTCACAAGTTTCGATGTACAAACTTTCCTCCTTGGTCAGGAAGCGGTCTGGATGAGAAATATATATGGTAAATAGAGGAGCACTCATATAACTCGCAATTCTCGCCCCCCGACGTAACAGTTGGATTGAGTTGGGATAGGTGGATACGCACACCAAAACTCGCTCGTGAATATTACAGAATTCACCTTGCGGGGTGGAAGCTAGGGCATCTTCCTCAACGTTATCTGCTACTTCCCGCAGTGCTAATTCTCGTAAGGCAATCAGATTGCGGCGTTGGAAAAAGTTATCCAGTGATTGTTGAATTTTTTGCGGCGCGTAGATTTTGCCTTCTAACAACCGTTCTTGCAGTGTTTCTGGTGTAACATCTATTACTACTACCTCCGAAGCTTCTTCTAAAATACGGTCAGGAACGCGTTCTCGCACGACCACACCAGTAATCCGTGCTACCAAGTCATTGAGACTCTCCAAATGCTGAATATTCATTGTGGAGTAGACATCAATACCTGCTGCCAAAATTACTTCTACATCTTGGTAGCGTTTTTCTCGTAGGGAACCTGGGACATTTGTATGTGCCAGTTCATCAATCAACGCCAGCTGAGGTAAGCGAGCAATGATTGCATTCGTATCCATTTCTGTTAGAGTTAACCCACCGCGAGGAATTTCCTTACGGGGTATTATTTCTAACCCGTTTGCCTTTTGCCCTGTTTCTTTGCGTCCGTGAGTTTCTAAAAGCCCAATAACAACATCAATTCCTTCGTCTTTGAGTGCATGAGCCTCTTCTAGCATCCGGTAGGTTTTGCCTACTCCGGGTGCCATACCTATATAAATTTTATGCTTACCTCGTCTTGCTGGACTTATGCCAGCAGGAAAGGGTGTAGGCATAGCCCAGGCTTGTTGTGTTTGAGTATTATCAAACATCTGTGTATGATGAATCCTGAGAGTATTTAGAAGTCAAAAATTAAAAGTCAAAAAACTAATAGCCTAAAAATAATTTAGGAGTCAGGAGAAATATAATTAATGTTTGTTGATTTTTTTATTCTGAATACTGAATACTGAATTCTGTCTCCTCCTCATGACTTATTTATTCTGTTGACGGTTAAACTCATCTAAAAAGTCCAAAGCATTATTCAATTTTAGAACATTAACTCCTGGCTCACCAAAAATACCTAAAAATCTTCCCTCTGTATACTTATTTATAAAAGGAAGTATCTCATCTCGTTTAAGTTTACGGGCACGAGCCACTCTATCCAACTGCTCCCGTACTGCTTTGATAGAGATATGCGGATCTAAACCGGAACCAGATGTGTAAATTAAGTCAGCAATAGGTTGAATGTCTTCGTCTTTCAGTAGATTTGCTTGTTCTACAATTCGCTTTAGCAATTGTGGACTGCTAGGAGCGAGATTGCTAGCTCCAGAAACTCCAGTAGGATTGCCTTGTTTTCCTTGGCTATATCTAATTGTACTAGGACGACCGTGAAAATACTGGTCAGATTTGAATTGTTGACCAATCAAAGCTGAACCGATGATTTCTCCTTTGATATTTGGTATGATGCTACCTTCAGCTTTGCCCTTAAGGAAGGGAACTTGAGCGACGAAAAGTATGAATAAAGGATAGATAATTGCCGTTAATAACCATAAGACGAAGGTGATACGAATTGCTTTACTAATTTCTTTATAAATAGACATATCAAACTACAACGGCCTCAGAAATTTACTGTTATGAGTAAAAAAAATGTGTCGGAATCGGGTTTGGTTTATGAATTTACTAGTTGAGCTAGGGAACAGGGAACGCTTAACAGGGAACAGGGAACGCTTAACAGGAAACAGAAACTATACCTAGTTTCGCAAAAATCAAAGAAGAATTCTAGATTACCTAATTAAAAACGTTCTGGCTGAAAAACGACAACAAACAAGTAAATGACAACTGCCTAGTGTTACTAATCCCAAAACACCAATTTTCCAAGCAGAAAAGCGTTCCAAAGTGCTGTCAACAGAATACACTGTAGGGGCAATCACCAAATTAAGGCACAGCAGACAACAATAGCGAAAGGCAACTTTTGAGAGCGCGATGCTCCCAAAGGGAGCCGCCCAAAGGACGATAAGCCAAAGGCTTGACGCTACGCGTATCGCAACCAAATAAAAGAAATTGCCTCAGCCACGTTTGTAAAAAAAAACTTACTGGATAGATGATTTTTTTGAGCATTTTTCTCCCCTTTTTCTGCGCTTAGTACGATTTTTTTTCTAAGCCAACCCCGCCAGAGTAATCAACACGTCAATCAATTTAATTGCGATAAACGGCGCAATCACACCTCCCAAACCATACATAAAAATATTTTGTTGTAAAAGCTGATTAGCCGTCAAAGGTTTAAATTTTACACCTGTTAGTGCCAAAGGAATCAAAGCTGGAATAATCAAAGCATTGTAAATCAAAGCCGACAGTACAGCAGAATTGGTACTCGTTAACTTCATGATATTTAAACTTCCCAAATTAACTGAGGTAAACAACACTGGGATAATTGCAAAATACTTGGCAATATCATTGGCAATAGAAAACGTTGTCAAAGCACCGCGAGTAATCAGCAGTTGTTTTCCAATAGCAATAATATCAATCAGCTTTGTGGGATCAGAGTCCAAATCCACCATATTGGCTGCTTCTTTTGCTGCCTGAGTACCAGTATTCATTGCTACTCCGACATTTGCTTGCGCTAGTGCGGGTGCATCGTTAGTACCGTCACCCGTCATCGCCACCAGTTTGCCCGCCGCTTGTTCGCGCTTAATCACAGAGATTTTATCTTCTGGGGTGGCTTCGGCAATAAAGTCATCGACTCCAGCTTCCCCCGCAATCACAGACGCGGTAATGCGGTTGTCTCCAGTCAGCATGACGGTACGCACTCCCATTCGTCGCAACTGCTCAAAACGTTCACGGATACCTGGTTTGATAATATCCTTAAGATAAATGACGCCGTAAATTTCACTATCAAGGGCTACTGCTAAGGGTGTCCCTCCCAGTTTTGAAATTTTTTCATATGCTGCATCGAGTACCGGCGTTGGCGTATCTTGTTGATTGCGAGAACGGACAAATCCCTTAATTGCCGACACTGCACCCTTACGCACTTGGCTACCATTGGGTAAGTTTGTGCCACTCATACGAGTTTTTGCTGAAAACTCTATAGCTTCAGCCCTGTTGCGGTCAAAATCAATGGTAGCCCCTAATTTTTCTGCCAGTCGAACAATTGATTTCCCTTCTGGCGTATCGTCAAAAATACTTGCTGCTAAAGCAACATTGGCAACTTGCTCTATGGAATACCTGTTGATGGGGATAAACCCTTCTGCCAAACGATTACCAAGAGTGATTGTACCTGTTTTATCAAGCACCAAAGTATTGACATCACCGCACGCTTCTACTGCTCGTCCTGATGTGGCAATAACGTTAAACTGGGCAACTCGATCCATACCAGCAATGCCGATCGCACTCAGTAATCCCCCAATTGTTGTGGGAATTAAAGCAACTAACAAGGCAACTAATATTACCACACTAACTGGACTTCCAACATAGCTGGCGATCGCAGGCAAAGTTACCACAACAAATAGAAACACCAAGGTTAGAACTGCTAGTAACACCGTCAGAGCAATCTCATTCGGTGTTTTTGTGCGTTCTGCCCCTTCCACCAAAGCAATCATGCGGTCAATAAACCCCTTGCCTGGATCTGCGGTGATCCGGATGATCAGTTCATCAGAAAGAATTCGCGTACCACCAGTTACGGAACTAGCCACATCTGAGCCTGTTTCCTTCAGGACGAGCGCAGATTCCCCAGTAATTGCAGACTCATCCACACTGGCTACACCCATAATCACTTCCCCATCAGCGGGGATCACATCACCAGCAGCCACATACACCGTATCGCCTGTCCGCAAGCTGGTGGAAGAAACTTCACTGACTGAACCATCAGAGAGAAGTTTTTTGGCAATTGTTTCTGACTTGGTTGTCCTTAAAGCATCAGCTTGCGCTTTACCCCGTCCCTCTGCGACAGCTTCCGCAAAGTTGGCAAATAAAACGGTGAAGAACAAAATTCCTGTAATCAATCCGTTGAAAAGTTGTAGATTCTTGCCTGGAACTGGACCAAACAAATAAGGGTTGATAGTAGCTACTAGGGTGATAATTGTACCAACCCAAACCAAGAACATTACCGGGTTTTTAATCGCGTTTTTAGGATTGAGCTTGACAAAAGCATCTTTGATCGCTCTGAGGTAAAGTCCTCTAGTGCTGACTTGCGATTGTTTACGTGCTTGGCGGCGATCGCTTTTGCGAGGAGAATAAGAAGGTTTGGGTGAAGGATTTGTGGATTCCATAATCAGCAATTCGCTCATTCGCTCATTAAAAAGCGGACACTTTGCTCAAGTCGGAGAACCCAATGCGAACGAGTGTCCTTTCAAAATTCAAAGTATGGCACGCAGGTGCCAGGCTACGCTATCAAAACCAGCGCTTGCTACAAGATTATTTGATGCGGCTGGCAAGTTTAATACTTTCGGCGATCGGTCCTAAAGCTAAAACGGGGAAGAATGTCAACACACCTAAAATCAAAATGACTCCAGCTGTAATGGCAGTAAATAATGTAGAGTCGGTTCTGAGGGTGCCTGGAGTTTCGGGTACTGGTTGTTTGCCTGCCATGCTTTGCGCTAAAAGCAAAATGCCAATAATTGGTATGTATCTTCCGATCAGAAGGCTAAAACAAGTACTTAAGTTCCACCACAAAGTGCTATTTCCCAATCCCTGCAAGCCAGAACCATTGTTAGCACTAGCTGAGGCGTATTCGTAAATCACTCGGGAGATATTGTGAAATTCGGGGGATTTCGTATATCCCGGCGGTGGAATGAAAAATGCTAAGGTATTTGGAAATGCTAGGCTAATGGCACTGGGAATCAATACAGCAATTGGGTGAACCAGCAGCACAACACTGGCAAGGACAATTTCTTTTTTTTCAATTTTGCGTCCTAAAAACTCTGGAGTCCGTCCCACCATCAGTCCTGTAAGAAATACGGTGAGAATTGAATAAATAAATAAGTAAGCGGTTCCAGTTCCTTGTCCGCCCCAAACTATCTGTAAAAACATATTCAACAAGGTGGAAAAAAGTCCTTGAGGCATCAAGGAATCATGCATCCCGTTTACAGAACCAGTCATAGTTCCAGTTGTCGTTATTGCCCACAACGCCGTTTGTGCCCAGCCAAACCGGAGTTCCTTCCCCTCTAAATTAGGGAAATCTAATCCCAAGGCATTATCAATAATGGGATTTCCTTGATACTCACCAATCGCTGTCACACAAATCAAAACTCCATAGATGGCAAATACCATCCAATAAAGTAGCTTTGCTTGCTTGGCGTTATTGGCAAAAATGCCATAGGTGTGGATCAACGCCGCTGGTATGCAAATCATGGCGATGATTTCTATGAGGTTAGAAATGCTATTGGGATTTTCAAACGGATGAGCAGAATTGGCACCAAAAAAACCACCACCATTCTCTCCCAATTGTTTGATGATTTCAAAAGAAGCAACAGGACCTCTGGCTATATACTGCGTTGCTCCTTCCAATGTTGTCAATTTCAAAGATCCATCTAACGTTTGTGGTACGCCCAGAACTAGTAGTGCGATCGCACCTACAATCGAAATTGGCAGCAATATGCGCGTTATAGAACGGGTAAGATCAACGTAAAAATTTCCCAATGGTCTACCTGTCAAACCTCTGATGAATGCGATTCCCACTGCTAACCCAGTTGCAGCTGAAGTAAACATCAAAAAAGTTAAAGCTGCTGTTTGGCTAAAATAACTTAAGGTTGTCTCACCAGAGTAGTGTTGCTGGTCGGTGTTTGTTAAAAATGAAATGGTCGTGTGCAGCGTGATGTCCCATTTAGGAGCTGCTAATCCCAGAGGATTCCAAGGTAAGAATTTTTGAAGACATATAAGCACAAACACCATAACACCCATGAGCATGTTGCTGCAAAGTACTGCTCTGGCATACTGCCAACCCATCATGTTATCTCTTGTGGGTATACCTGCCAATTTATAAATCATTCCCTCTACAGGGTTCATTATTAAGTCCAGCAGCGTTTTTTTTTCCAAAAACACACGCGCTATGTATCTGCCCAATAGTGGAGTGATTGCTATTACAATACACAACGTTACCCCAATTTGAAAAAATCCTTGTCCCATTTACCTAGCCAAAATTGTAGATAGATCTTGTTAAAATCTTTGCATTTTAAAATTGTTCAGCTATTTATTGATAGCTGAACAATTTTATCCTTTATAAGTTACGAGTTAGCAGTTATCAGTTAGCAGTTATCAGTTATCAGCTAGGAAACGGACTCGTCCACCCCTTGTTCACTGTTCACTGTTCACTGTTTACTGTTTACTGTTCACTGTTCACTGTTCACTGTTTGAAAAGTTGTATGTCGTTCTAGTGATAATCAGCAAATAATAATATGTTGTGTCCAACCTTAGCACAACATATTATTTATTTATTCTTTTTTAAGAGTTCTCATATTTATGGCGTTGTCAGCAATTCATTATTTGTCATAACTATTCTATACATGACATCGGTAAAAGCAAGTGTATATAGGGAGGATTCCAAATATTTAAATTCCTGGGAGCATCCCATTTTTGTAAATTGCCCACACCCTAGTACCGCAAGGCGGTAGTCAAAAGTCAATTGGAGTCAGGGGGTGTTGGTGAGTTGGCTTTGGTGCATCAGCTTTTTGATGGGGGTTGAGGTGAAAGGCGGAAGGCAGTTATGCTGAAGGCAGATTTGACGCGGTGTTCTCGTCCGCCTAGGATTTAAATCCCAGGCTCATAGGCGAAGTCCATTAAAATGGACTGAAACGGGAGGATGTTTGAAAAGTATTGGGCGAATATAATTCGCTACTACACAAGCAAAGTCCACCTCCGTGGACTCCTGAAAAATTAAGAGTTTCAGAACCTGCGGAGGCAGGTTTTGTCTGTATAGCCAAGCCAGTGCGTTGGGCGGCTCTGCCGACTTGAAGCAACTGGCGCGCGATTTCTAATCGCCAGGATACATAAAAATAAGCTTTTAAAACATCCTCTTAAAATTATGACTAGCAACCCAGAACCAAATATTGGGCAGCAAGCAGAAAACTCAACGCTTTCTGGTGGAATGCAAGCGATTCAAGGTGACAATAATATTCAACTTCAAGGAAATAGTAAATTAACTGTACAAAAAATCTTTGAGAATGTTCGGGCTGGTGGTGATATTACAGTCGGGAATATTAGTCAGGTTTACCAAACTGTAAACAATTTGAGTAAGATTCCTAAACCAACAGGTTTCCCCCAAAACATTCCTCCTAGTAACACAGATAAGTTTATCGGACGATCGCGTGAATTAGAACGCCTCCACCAACAGTTACAACGAAATAATGAAGTCGTCATCGCTGCTGTAGAAGGTATGGGGGGAGTTGGAAAAACAGAATTAGCAATCCAATATTCACTGCTACACTTACATTCGCACACTTACCCTGGCGGTATCTGCTGGCTACGCGCAAGAGAATCAGATATTGGTTTACAGATAATAGAATTTGCTCGAACAGATTTGGACTTGCAGCCGCCAGAAGATTTGGAGTTACCAGAACGAATACGCTGGTGTTGGCAGCGTTGGCACCAGGGAAACACACTTGTGGTTGTGGATGATGTTAAGGATTACAGTCAGATAAAACCATTACTACCACCACAACCATCCCAGTTTAAAGTACTAATGACAACACGACTCAAGTTAGATGATCGTGGTTCTCTGTTTTTGGAAGTTTTGCAGGAGGAGGATGCACTCTTATTATTGACTCAATTGGTTGGGGAAGCAAAAGTCACTCAAGAATCAATAAAAGCAAAAGAACTCGTTCAACGTTTAGGCTACTTACCTTTGGCGTTGCAATTAGTCGGGCGGTATGTGAAAAAGCGCAAGATATCTTTGGCAGAAATGCTGCGACGTTTGGAGGAAAAAGGGCTAGGGCATCCTTCTTTAATAGTGAATCAAAATGACTCCACTTGGACTCTCGATATCAAACGTGGAGTAGCGGCTGCTTTTGAATTGAGTTGGAAAGAATTAAGTGAGTCTGCCAAAGAGTTAGGTTGTTTACTAAGTTTATTTGCTAATGCTCCGATTTATTGGTTCCAGGTGGAACATGTTGCTGCGGATCTTGACGCAGAAGAACTGGAAGATGCAAGAGTAGAATTAGAAAACTTGCACTTGCTTACGGGCGAAGAGACTTATCTGTTACATCAGTTGATTCGAGAGTTTCTGAGAAACAAGCAAAAGAACTTAGCTTCAGGCGACGAGCATCAGTCTAGTTTTTGCCAAGTGATGGTAGAAGTGGCAAAGAAAATTCCTCAAAGACCTAATCAGAACGAAATCACTGTCTTAACTATTGTTATCCCACATTTAGTAGAGGTAGCACAAAATCTGATTGATGCAGTCAGTGATGAAAATTTACTTTCGGTTTTTGCTGGCTTGGGTAGATTTTATCAAGGACAGGGTTTTTATGCGTTGGCTCAACCGTGGTTCGAGCAATGTGTATCAGTCGTACAATCGCGTTTGGGTGAAAAGCATCCCGATGTCGCCGCCAGTTTCAACAACTTGGCTTTTCTCTACTATTTCCAAGGACGGTACACTGAAGCAGAACCTCTGCACAATAAAGCTTTGGAACTAAGGCGACGTCTGCTGGGAGAGGAGCATCCTGATGTCGCTCAAAGTTTCAACAATCTTGCTCTACTCTATCGTGTCCAAGGACGGTACACTGAAGCAGAATCTCTGTACAAAAATGCTTTGGAACTAAGGCAACGTCTGCTGGGAGAGGAACATCCTGATGTCGCCACTTGTTACAATAACCTAGCAGAACTCTATCGTGTCCAAGGAAAGTACAGTGAAGCAGAATCTCTGTACAAAAATGCTTTGGAACTAGGGCGACGTCTGCTGGGAGAGGAGCATCAGCATGTGGTCTCCAGTTTCCACAACCTGGCAGCACTCTACGAATCCCAAGGAAGGTACAGTGAAGCGGAATCACTGTACATCAAAGCTTTGGAACTATACCAACGACTGCTGGGTGATAAGCATCCCGATGTTGCCACTTGTTACAACAACCTGGCAGCACTCTATCGTGTCCAAGGAAGGTACAGTGAAGCGGAACCACTGTACAAAAAAGCTTTGGAATTATACCGACGCTTACTGGGAGATGGGCATCCCCATGTCGCCACCTGTTACAACAGCTTAGCGCAACTCTATCAGGCTCAAGGACGATACACCGAAACAGAATCTCTGTACAATAAAGCTTTGGAACTAAGGCGACGTCTGCTGGGAGATGAGCATCCTCATGTAGCCACCAGTTACAACAACTTGGCAGGACTCTATCATGCTCAAGGACGATACACCGAAACAGAACCTCTGTACATTAAAGCTTTGGAACTAAGGCAACGTCTGCTGGGAGAGGAGCATCCTGATGTCGCCCAAAGTTACAACAACTTGGCAACGCTCTACTCATCCCAAGGACGGTACACTGATGCAGAACCACTCTACATCAAAGCTTTGGAACTATGGCGACGCCTGCTAGGAGAAGAGCATCCGGATGTCGCCATCAGTTACAACAATTTGGCAGGACTCTACTCATCCCAAGGACGGTACACTGAAGCTGAACCTCTGTACAAAAAAGCATTGGAAATTGCTGAACACAGTTTAGGGGAAAATCATCCCAACACAATCACTTTCCGTGAAAATTTAAAATACTTGCGTGAGCATCTTTATTGATGGGGTTCCCCTACACCCCTACACCCTTACCCCCTGCCCGAAGGGCGTTGACGATGTGGTCTTATTTGTTGAAAATTAAACAAAATATCTTAACCAGGAATGAACGAGGACTGATTTACTGGTTGATCATCAGTGGATTTGCCATAGTTATAGCGCTAGAATACCTAACGCCGCCTGAGTATGTATTTGGTTACCTCTACACTGGAACGATTTTGTTGGCGAGTTCCCGATTAAGTCGTACCGCAGTGCTTGGCGTGACGCTAGCGGCTACCGGATTAACACTGTTGAATTTGTTTATCCCTGGGGTAGAAACGGTTCATCCGCCAACGGTAGCAAATCGGTTAATTGCTGTGATTGCGTTGGTTGTAACAGGTTACTTAAGCGAACGTAACCACCGCAATAAGGAAGCTATTGCTTACGCGCAAACACAGTTACGCTCTCAACAACAGCTAGCGCAGATGCGGGAAGATTTTGTTTCTACCTTAACTCATGACTTAAAAACACCGCTACTAGGAGCAATTCAAACGTTGAAATCGTTTGAAGAAGGGCAATTTGGTACAGTTACACCGATGCAAGAGCGTATCATACAAACAATGACTCGTTCTCACCGTACCACGTTGCAGCTTGTAGAAACTTTGTTGGATGTATACCGCATCGACACTGAAGGGCTGAAACTTCAGCGATCGCCAGTGAATTTAGTCACAGTAGCCCAGGAGGCGATCGCCACCCTAACTGAAATCGCAAGATCACGTCAGATTTGTGTCTGTGTTAATTATGGAGAATCAGATTTTCGCCGCTCGTTGTGGGTTAATGGCGATTATTTGCAACTTGGGCGAGTCTTCTCTAATCTTTTAATTAATGGTATTAACCATACTCCCCGTGGTGGAAAAGTGGAAGTCGTGCTGGAGACTTCTGCTATTGATCAAATTGTGAAGATTTCTGACAATGGTTGTGGGATAACACAAGAAGAACTACCTTACCTGTTTGAGAGATTTTATCAAGGACATAGCGATCGCCTGTTTGTAGGTTCAGGGCTAGGATTGTATTTATCTCGCCAAATTATTGAAGCACATGGCGGTATAATTTGGGCAGAGAGTCGCGCAAGCAAAGGGGCAATATTTGGGTTTCGACTGCCTGTGTGTCCGCCACCAGGCGATTAACAATTCAAAATTCAAAGTTCAAAGTTCAAAAATAAGATTCAACCTGTTTGAATTCATAATTTTAAATTTTGAATTGCTTAAGGGATAGGGGAAAGCCATTTTCATGGCAAGGTTTGTGAGATTTTCTCGTGAATGGCTGACTTGTGAACCAATAACTAAAAATGAAACCAGGTGCGGTAGTGAAGATATTACTCGTTGAGGATGATGAACTGTTTCGCTTGGGTTTGCGAATGCGGTTACAACAGGAGACGGGTATAGAAATCGTAGCTGAGGCAGAAGATGGTGAGCAAGCTGTAGAACTAGCTAATCGTTATCTGCTGGATTTGGTTTTGCTAGACGTTGGTTTACCAGGGATTGGTGGAATAGAAGCTTGTCGTCAAATCAAGCAGCAGCACCCAGATTTACCAATTTTAGTTTTAACATCTCGTTCGGAAAAACCTTTGATTGCGCGGTTAATTGAAGCAGGGGCGCAAGGTTACTGTCTCAAAGGAATCCCACCAGAGTCTTTAATATTGGCATTGCGTTCGGTAGCAGCAGGCGCTTCTTGGTGGGATCAAACAGCAACCACAGAAATTCGAGCCGCTTTTGGGGGAAACAATACAGCAGCGCCCGTACAAAATAAGCAACCAGCAGAAAATCCCTTAACCAAGCGCGAACAAGAAATTCTGGCGCTAGTGGCTGCGGGTAAAAGCAATCAAGAAATAGCAGAAATTCTCTATATTGCTTCTGGTACAGTACGGGTTCATGTCCATGCGATTTTGCACAAGTTAGAAGTACGCGATCGCACTCAAGCTGCAATATTGGCTATACAGAAAGGATTAGTAGCAAAAGAATTGCTGCAGAATTCCTAACAGTTATCAGTTATCAGTTACCAGTTATCAATTGTTCCCTGTTAAGCGTTCACTGTTAAGCGTTCCCTGTTAAGCGTTCCCTCTTCCCTAAACAGTTTACTTGAGCCAAAATCAGTCATCATAAAAGTATAGGCACTGTTCTATGCTGGGAAAAGTATGACAAATATCCCGCTTTTTGCTAATCGCACTCAAGCTGGGGAACGATTGGCGCAAGCAATTGACGCTATTTTGACCCAGCAAATTGCTGATCAAGTTACAAATCCTGTTACAATTGTTTATGCTTTGCCAAGAGGAGGAGTACCAGTAGCAGCAGCAGTCGCGCGTCTCCTTAACTGTCCGTTGATGATAGAGGTGGCGAAAAAAATTGGTCATCCCGAAAATCCTGAGTTAGCTATTGGCGCGGTTACTGCTTCCGGAAATGTTATTTGGGATGAGCACAACGTGTCTTTTCGCCATACACCGAAATCAGGGTGGCGGGAAGAAGCATTGGATGCAGCTATTAGTCAAGCTAAGTCTGTTCAGGCTCAATTAAGTCCTGCTTGTCCGCAGGTAAATACTCAAGGTGCTACCCTCATCTTAGTTGATGATGGGATTGCCACAGGTATGACAATAGCCGTCGCGGCAACATCTCTCAAGGCACTCTCGCCTGCAGAAGTTTGGTTATGTAGTCCAGTAGCCCCTTTGGAATTGTTACCCTGGTTGGATCAGTGGGGCGATCGCGTGGTTGTCCTATCAACACCAAAACCTTTCTTCAGCGTCAGCAATTTTTACGTAGAATTTCCTCAGCTACAGACAAAGGAAGCTTTTGATTGTCTACTGCAACAAAACCAGGACATAATAAATTATCAAAAAGAAATTTGATCATGTTGAAGTCATACTTGACGGCGGTTAAAACCGCCAATCGTGTTCATCCCCATGTCTGAAGCCACGGGGTTCCCGCTCGTTTTTCGGTGATCATTTTTTGTCTGTAGCTGACGTTTTATGACTTTAGTGTAGTCCGCCAAAGCTTCGCTAACAATCTGCTCCTGATTTTAAGAGTCTTCGAGAAACTTAGCTAACTCCAAACTTTCTTCATAGTAATTAATTGCTTTAACATAATCGCCCAAGGCTTCACAAGCAACTCCCAAACTACTAAGTGATTGTTCTTCACTGTGCTTGTCTTTCATTGCCCTAGCTAATAATAAACGTTGCTCGTAGTAGGCGATCGCTTTGGCAAAATCCCCTTGCGCATAACAAGCATTACCCAGGTTGTGTAAGACCTGAAGTGCATTGCGGTGATTGTTCAGCGAGTAAGCTCTTTTGATACACTGCTCGTAGTAGGCGATCGCTTTGGCAAAATCTCCTAAACCATACCAAGCGCTACCCAAATTCTTTAGAACCTGCTCTTCGCCCCAATGATCTTGGAGTTCTCGCACAATTTCTAGGCTTTGCTGTTTGAATTCAATTGCCTGATGAAGGTCACCTAAAGCTTTATAGACCAATCCCAAATTATTGAGTCCCGCCACCTGGCTTCGCTTATCTCCTAGTTGTCGCGCTGTTTTCAAACACTTTTGTAAGAACTCAATTGCTTTGTTGTACTCACCTAAATGACGGTAAGCATTGCCTAAATGTGAAAGCGCCTGCATCTTTATGACTTGCAAGTTGGCGACATCTTTTGTTAAAAGTAAACACTGATTTGAGTGGGAAATCGCACTTTTGTAGTCTCCTAAGTGGTAAACTATGTAAGCTAAACAAGAAAGTACTTGCGCTTGTTTTTCAATGTCTCCAACTGCTTGAAATAACGCAAGGCATTCTTGGAAAGACCTCATGGCAAGAAGTGAATCTCCAGCTTGCTGCTGTTGAACTCCTTGTCGTAATAACCTGTTTGCTTCTTCATAGTGGTCTTGTTGTCTCTGGGGAACTAGCATTTCCTCATGTGAATCCCTGAAATCATCAGAAATACTGACGTGTTCCCTTTGTGTTAGGCATGCTGTAAGTGATTCCACGGGAACGATGTTTTCGACCTGGAATTCCATTCGTTTTTCCACATCAACCTATCCCTGTTAATAGTGGTGATACATAATAGTGTTCCCAAAATTAGAGTGCATATCTCACGGGGAGAGGGAGAATATAGGAATTCGAGATTGTTTTCAAGGATCAGGGGTTGGTAGGAGTTTCCCTTGTTAAGAAGATTGCAGTGGAGTCGTGAGAATGACGATAGAAAGAGTGTTGGAACCGGAAGTCATGGATAGTTTAGAGGAAGCCATTGAGTATGATGCAATGGACTTCGTCAAAGTAAATACTGCTTTTGCTGAAGAAGCAAGCGCTTTTGGACCAAAGGAACAGGGTTTAGTACTTGATGCTGGTACTGGTCCTGGTCGTATTCCAGTTTTACTGTGTCAAATGCGTCCCCAATGGCAAGTTATCGCTATTGATTTAGCTCAAAGTATGTTACAGATAGCGTCACAACACATTCAGCAGGCTGGTTTACAACAGCAAATTCGTCTGGAATTAGTAGACACGAAAAACTTGCCTTATCAAGATCAGCAGTTTGATATGGTTGTGTCAAATAGTCTCATCCACCATTTGCCCGATCCGTTACCTTTGTTTAGCGAACTTAAGCGTGTCTTAAAACCGAATGGTGGTATTTTCATCCGCGACTTATTTCGACCAGCTGATGAAACCACTATCAATGCTTTGGTGAATAATATAGGAACAGAATACAATACCCATCAAAATAAATTATTTCGTGATTCTCTTCACGCTGCACTCACACTGGATGAAGTGAATCAGTTGATTTCACAGGTGGGGTTGCAACAAGTAAAGGTCTATCAATCAAGCGAGTGTCATTGGACTGCAGAACGCGCTTGGAATTATTGAGTTGGAAGTCGCAAGTCAGAATTTACAAGTCAGAATCTGTGAGTGGGGGATTGAGAACCATCATATGCTCATGATTATCGCTTTACCCCACCCCTTAAGCAATTTAAAATTCAATCATTTTGAATTCAAACACGTTGAATCTTATTTTTGATAGCGCAGCGTGCCGCAGGCATACTTTGAACGAGCGAATCCGTGAATTTTGGAGAAGCCAGTGGGGTCAAATCAACGTGGGTTGAAGATTTGAACGTTACAGCCAGTCGCGCAAAACTTTTCCTCTAGGATATAGGTGTGCCGGAAGTTGACGACGACTTACGCCACGTTCGCCTTAACTAAATTTTCTCCACCTTGAACGACTTTTGCCGACTCAATTTTGTCACCCGCCTTGAGTTGTTGCAAAACATCTTTACCTTCAGTGACATAGCCAAAGACGGCGTAACGACCATCCAACAAGTTGCGTCCTGCTGGAGTCAGTTCCGGTTCAAATAAGAAGAAGAAGACTTGTGATGAACCACCATTGTTATCATATTCAGGACGTGCCAACGCTACAGTACCATAAGCAGAGAAAGGTAAAACAGGTAAATCAGTGTAACGACCAGCCTCCTCTAAAGTGATACCGTAAGTAGGTTCTTTGTCACCTTGTACAAGAAATTCTAGCGGGATGGCGCGGTATTTATGTGTTTTTGGATCAATAAAGCCGACTTCTTTACCTGGTGGATCTCCAGTTTGTACAACGTATGATTCTTCTGAACGGGTAAATTCTAAGCCATTATAAAAACCGCGTTGCACCAAATCCACAAAATTGCCAGCAGTGACAGGGGCACTGTAGCCGTCTACAACAACGGTGAGGTCGCCTTTGTTAGTTTTCACTTCCACTGTGGCACGACCCTTGAGTTGAGGTAAATTGCTGTATTTGGCTGGCACTTCAAAGGGAAATTCTGTCACCATTGACTCTTCTAGTTTGCTGACAAGACTCAGCAATTTGGCACGTTGATCCCGAACTTGTTCTTTATCTTTTGTTTTGACGACTTCTTGCAAGGCATTTACGCCGGATTTTAATTCAGCAATCATTGCTTCAGCTTCGCTTTGGCGTTCTTGTGGAACATCTGCCAAAATTTTGGAGGGTTTATCGAGAATTCGCGATGCTTTGCTGAGATCTTGAGAAATAGCACCCCAACGTCGATTGGCTCGCAGTTGAGTGGTAATGTCCTCTAAAGAAGCTTGCAGTTGCCGTACAGGTTTGTTATCTATTGGAAGCGAGTAGCGCAATAGAGAATTGCCGTCAGTTATGGCATTCCCCGCTGGTAAGCCGGCGCTACTAGAAGGAGTCCATGCGGCTGTACTTATCCCTAAAAATAGAGTTACCAGCAGCAGTGCTATTGGGCTGTTCTTCAGCCAGGATTTCAATATTTGGAACATAAAATGGCTCAAATGCAGCATCAAATTGTTGACTGGGCGTCACCCAACAATCATCTTCCCACAGTACAGGAATCACTTTCGCTTTGATATCAAGTTACATCCTTGATACTGCTGCGGTGGCTAATGAAAATATTCCTCCCAGCCTACGGCAAACTACAGTCCACTAGCCCCCAAAAGGGGCGCTGCGCTAACACTCCCTCACTCTCTGTTTCCTTATTTTCAAGCCAGGGTTTCAACTTTTGGGCGATCGCGTCCCTTGCGCGTGTCCCTTTGGGACTCAGCGGCTCCCTGCTGGAGCATCGCCTGAGATTATTCTCAGATGCTATTTGGATCAATACCCAACTCTCTCAACTTTGCTGCTAGTCTTTGTTGGTGTTGTTCCGCAATTTCTCTTTGCTGTCGTTCGCTTTGAGCAACTTCATTAGCAGTCAAATATCGCTTACCACCCTTATCATGCCAATACAATACTTCTCGCTCCACGACACCAGAAGTATAACTTCCACGTCCAATTCCCAATCCTATTTCTGGCATCCAAAACGGTTCTTGTATTTGCTGTCGATATTCTCCATCTACCAATTTATACAATTCAAAGGGTTGATGTTGGTCGCGTCGCCAATATTGAGGATTATAAATAACGTAATACAAAACTCCTAGTTTTGTATAAATTTCTAGTTTCTTGTCATACTCATCCCCAGGTGTTTTGGAAACCACTTCCAAAACGAACTTGGGTACTACTTCCTCCTCTTCCCAGACTGCGTAACTCAAACGAGACTTTCCTGCTTTGCGTCGTTCCACACCCAAGCTGAGAAATCCATCTGGGATGACTGGTACTAAGTGACTCACTCCTGTTGTGTGGTAAATACCCATATCAATACCAAAAAACCAATCATTGCGATTTGCCCAAATGGATTCGAGGATAAATAATAACAGGTTGGGCAGAAAATTCTGGTCTTCGTTATCCACGGGTGTATCGTCTGAACATGGTAGTTCTTCGGTAGTTGGTAGGGTGAAGCGTGGCTCAAATTGTACCATAGGTAGGACTTTCAAGTAATTTAACCGATGGATGTAGTGCCTCAGATTCTATTCTAGAAAACATCAGGCGATAAAAACACAAGCCTAATGAGACTGCAAAAAACAAAAATTTATATACTGAGCAAAGATGTGCAGAATAACAAACCCACCTGACGCGACTGTCACAGCCGCGTCTTGTCCTCGTTTCCTAATAGTCGTCGCGCCTAAATAACCCCAATAACGGACCAAGAATAATACCAAACACAAAACCACCAATATGCGCCCAGTAAGCAACTCCTCCCGTCTCCACACTCATATTAGCGGCTGCTTGCAGGTTGGCAAGACCAGATATCACATTCTGAACAAAGAAAAGTCCTATCACGACAACTGCTGGAATTCTAATTGTCGTAACGAAAAAACCTAAAAAGATTAATGATAGAACTCTTGTATCGGGAAAGCGGATAATGTAAGCGCCTAGAATTCCAGCAATAGCACCACTTGCCCCCAAGGATGGAATTCCAGAATCTCTACCTATCACCCACTGACATAAAGCTGCTAAAGCACCGCAACTCAGATAAAAAATTAAGTATTTAAAATGACCTAAGCGATCTTCAATATTGTTGCCAAAAATCCATAGATACAGCATGTTGGAGAGCAAGTGCCACCAACCGCCGTGTAAGAATTGCGAGGTAAATAAAGTCGTCCACTCACCAGCAAAGTTGTTTGTTAACTCTCGTGGTATAACCGCATACAACTGGAAAAATGGCTCTATTTGTGCCTTCGATAGACTCACCTCATGAAGGAAAACTAAGACGTTCATGCCAATCAACCCATAGGTAATATATGGGGTGATTCGTGTTGGATTTTCGTCGTACAGGGGAAACACAGGTGTTTTTCCTAATCACTGATTAACTGCAATATATCTTGTAAAACTGGCAGTTGCTAAGTAGCTGCAATGGAAAATTTATATTTGGCAAACTTAATGACGAATCACAAGTGCCAACTCTATTGAGGGCACTTGCTTTGTACTATCTGTACCAAGATTCTTGGCTTGGTTTGTCGCTAAATAAACCCAATAATGGACCGAGAATTGCCCCAAAAACAAAACCACCTGCATGTGCCCAGTAGGCAATACCACCACTTTCCATGCCAACATTAGTCGGTGTTTCTAGACTGGCTAATCCGTAGAACGCTTGTTGGATAAACCAAAATCCCAGAAAGAAGTATGCTGGGACACGAAATGTGGGGAAGAAAATCCCTAGGGGAACGATGCCGAGAATTTCTGCTTGGGGGAAACGGAGAATGTATGCCCCTAACACGCCGGCGATCGCACCACTTGCTCCCAAGGAAGGAATTGAAGAGTTTTGTGCAAAGTACCATTGGGCTAGTGATGCCAAAACACCGCAACTGATATAGAAAAACAAATATTTGACATGACCCAATTTGTCTTCAACGTTGTTACCAAAAATCCATAGGAACAACATATTACCAGCTAAGTGCAGTAAACCGCCGTGCAAAAACTGCGAAGTAATCAAAGTTAACCATTCTGGCACTGGTTGATTGACTGAAATTCCCGCAAAGCTTGCAGTGAGTTCTCGCGGAACAACAGCTGCAAGGTGTAAAAATGCGTCTAATTGTCGTGCAGGTAAACTTGCTTCGTAAAGAAAAGCTAAGATATTAACAGCAATCAGCCCATAAGTGACATATGGGGTTATTGTCGTCGGATTATCATCTCTAATAGGAACCACAGGCGTTTTTCCGGATTTTTGAGGAACCAGCCTCACATTACCTAATTTTTTGTGTTATTTCTTCTAGCCTGTGGAGGTATTTAGCACAGTCAACACTAAATCAGCGAACAGTGAGTCCAGCGCTGGAGGCGAGTTTTCCACGCGCTGGCGACGGGCGTTCCCGAAGCGTTTGAATCCCCATACTTCTGATTCTGACTCCTGGATTCTGGCGTATCTGTTTTCTTCTTCAATAATTCTTCATCGCCCGTTGCATCTCGCGCTGATCTTGGCGTCGTTTGATGTCTTCGCGCTTGTCGTGGACTTTTTTACCTCTGGCAAGAGCTATAGTTATTTTCACCCAACCGCGCTTGAGATACATCTTCAAAGGTATTAAAGTTAAACCTTGCTGTTCTACTTTGCCAATAAGCTTGCGAATTTCCTCGCGATGCAGCAACAGCTTCCGTGTACGGCGCGGTTCATGGTTAAAATACTGCCCACTAGCATTGTAAGGCGAGATATGGGCGTTAAGGAGCCATGCTTGACCATCACGGATTAAAGCATACGCATCTTGGAGATTAACCTTACCCGCACGAATTGACTTCACCTCGGTTCCTGTCAACTCAATGCCAGCTTCATAGGTTTCGAGAATTTCGTATAAATAACGGGCTTGACGATTGTCGGTAACAACTTTGTAACCTTGGCTGTTTTCACTCATTTAGAATTCTACGTATGTCTAATGTGTTATAAAAGGTAGTGTATGGTCGTTTGTCATATGTGGGGATATTAAACCACCATCAATATTCAACTGAATTTCAGTGTTATCCTACTAATTTAGCTTTTTTGTACTATTTTAGGTTATTTGTATTGTTAATTAACTTTTACGATAGTTGTAGCTTATTTAAGGTTGTTTATCTTCCTCTATTTACCTTATTTGTAGTGCGTGGTAGGAAACTCAAAATTGTTAACAAATACAAAACACACAAAGCCTTAGATATCTTGTCTAAGGCTTATTTTAAACCCATAAAGCCATGACAGTCTGGTGTGGAAAAGACTGTCTTGAGCTATTGTAAAAACATTAGCTAGCTGTAGGCTCTGGATTAGGTGAATTTAATTCTGTGGCTCGACCTTGGGACATGGATTTGTAATAGCAGGCAATTAAGCCAACTATCAGCCACCACACGGTGTTGACTTCAGGACGAAACCAAACGGTATCAAATAAGTTGTGGGCTAGTGTACCAGCTAGGGCAGCGATCGCCCCCATTATCCAAAATCCATCCACACTTTTGATTTCTCGTAGCCGTCGTAACTGCACTAAACCCGTATTAAATATCACAATCAGCAGCCAAAGAAAACAAGCTAAACCAACAAAGCCAGTTTCTACAGTCACCTCCAAGAAAATTGAATAGGCACTCAAAGCGCTATAACGGGGAAGTTGATAGATGGGGTAAATTTTATTAAAGGCACTGTGACCTGGTCCAATACCGGTGATTGGATAATCGTGAATCATATTGAAGACAGCAGTCCAAACATTTCTGCGAAAATTATTACTACTATCTTCCCTGTCTGCAAAAATACTGAATACTCTATCACGAACTGGTTCAATAAAGATTACAGCTAAGACCAATACGCAAGTCAAACTAGTCAAAAGAATCCACGGCAAACCAGTGCGCCAAAAAGGAGGCATTTGCAGGCTCCACCAATAATACAGCAACCCTATTAAGATCAGAACTGCTACGACTAGTCCAATCCAGCCACCACGACTAAAAGTCAGAATTAGGCACGAACCATTAACAACACACATGGTTAATGCCAATGCTTTTTTGAACCAGCTAGCCCACGCAAAAACTGCGACTATGCTTAAAACCACAGCAGGCAAAAGGTATCCAGCTAGCAAGTTAGGATTGCCCAAATAACTATAAACCCTTGTGGTCTTTGACATAGTAGATGTTGGATCAACCCACGTCGCCAGTGGTGGTGCTCCAAAAAACCATTGTCGTAACCCGTATACACTCACAATCAGAGATATGTGCAAGTACAGCGTAATCAGCCATTGGCGAATGCGAGGTAATCTCAGAACTCTAGCACAGAGGGCAAACAGGAGCAAATAGAGTGTAAAATTTCTCAAATCGGTCAACGCTGCCATCTTCACAGGTGACAATGCTGTAGCTACGACAGCTATTCCCCAATAAAGCAGTACCAGCAAATGAATCGGGGTAACACTTGAAGCATTTGGTGTTGTTTCATCTGATAAAGTTAATAGCAGCCAAAATCCGGCACAAGCTACCAATATCAATCCCAATAGGTCATTGGACATAAAAGGTGCAAGAGCATACACTAGGCTGAGTAAAACAGCTGCTATTGTTTCTCCCCACTGCATCAATAGACTGCTTTGTCGCCAGGAACCGAACAGCCCCACCAAAGAGCGGTGCAGGTAACTCGTGCCAAGATATTGTCTTAGAGGCAGATAGGATAAAGTGAATCGTTGCCAAACTAAATTCATAGTATCAAGCTGTGATGAATTAGCACTTGCGTGTAGAACTTCGACAATGATGATGATAATCTGGGTATTTTAAAAAGTTCATAACACAGATTGCAAGTTATTATTCATTCGTTCTTAACGGCCATCCGCCATAGTTGATCATTTGAAGAATTTGCACACGTTTAGCTCATTGAACACAGCTAGTTTCGTTTGGCATCAACACGATTCTTTGCCTGAGTCAGACATCGCTCTTTGCTTGTGCTGTGTCTAAATTCAGTGGCAAACTCAGTACATAACGATATCCTGATTGTGATGAACCTTGAATAACAATTTGTCCACCATGTAATTCTGCCACATGACAACTCAGTAAAAGTCCTAAGCTTTCACGAGAAAGATAACCGTGAGACTTGGTTGCACTAGTGTTTGACATATCCACGATTAAGTTTCCTGTTTGCTCTTGCTTCTCTAATTGACCAGTATGAGTTGAATGATTACGTGTCAATTCTTGCAATGGTAATGTTCTGCTATGAGAAAATAAAGGATCAATTTCAGTTATACCTTCACCTAGCCAAGGATGTGACACCCAGACAGTGATGTTTAGTGTGTCGTCTTTGGAAGAAACATGAATGCGAACAGTACTACCTGTAGCTGAAAGTTGAATCACACTGAAAACAAGGTGATATAGGATTTGTCGAACCTTGTCTTTATCCAAGGAGCAAATGCGGTTGCGTTCTGGTTCTATAGACAAACGAATATCTTGCTCGCGGCGGTTAGCTGCTTCTTCTAAAGTACTGATAGCCTGTTGACACAGCATTTCAATATCTATTGGAGTTAAATTTAATGCTGTCGGGTTTTCCTCCATAGTCCCCATCTGAGAAATTTCGTTCACCAATGAGAGCAAGTACCGACCACTATGTTGAATAATATCCACATATTCTCTTTGTTTATTTGTCAACGGACCATAAATCTCACGTCCCAAGACACTAGCCATGCCTAAGACTGATGTTAAGGGAGTACGTAACTCCTGAATGAGTTGTCCTAAGAGTTCTAATTTCAGTTGATTGGTAAGAACTAAATCTTTTTGTATAGATGGGCTGATTTTGATTTCAGTAGTATTAACAACATTTTTCTGTGGCAAGTTAGAAGTACTACCAGGAATACTATTACTTGAGGTTGTTTCCAACAGACGGTTACGCTCAAACTCACTCATACTCCAACGGGCAATAATTTGTATAAATTCAACGTCTTTCTCTGTGAAATCGCGGGGCTTTATGTCCATTACTGCTAATGTACCCAGACAATGCCCACAAGCATCAAACAGTGGCGCTCCCAAGTAAGAACGAATACCATAATCCTGGATCAACTTGCTGTAGGCAGAACTGTCTGCTATCGTCAATTTTTCCGTATCATTAATGACAAGAGGTTGTCCACTTTCTACGACCTTGGTACAAAACGATTCCTGACGTAACAGTTCACGGCTTTGTGCGAGATGATTCATAATTCCTCCCCGCAGCTTTGATAAGCCCAGAGATGATTTGAACCAATGGCGTTCTTGATCCACAAATCCCAAAATGCAAATTTGTGCTTCCAACAAGTGGGCTGCAGTTTGAGTAGCCTCTTCAAAAACTGGAATTGTTTCTGGTTGCTGCAAACCTAAATCTGATAAAACTTTAAGGCGTTGTCGTTCTCCCGTTTCTTGGGAAACCCAGTCATCCCCTGAGGTAAACAATTTGTTTTCAGACTCTACCATTGTCATCGCTACCTTAACAGTCTCTTACTAGAGTAATTTATATAACCACTGTTTCTGGGTTATTTACTATGCTTAAGATTCCCTAATTTGCTCCTAAATGAACAGATTTAGAGGATTTTTTTTTAATGAGCGTATGTTGCATAGTATAAAAACTTACTTTTAAAAAAGTTTGCTTTGATCACAAAGTAATGGAATATTCCTGAATCAGTATCTATAATGAGCTACTGTTAGAATCCCGGTCATTTTGTATAAAAACATAAAATTATTAAGTATTAACACTATCGTACTGAGAAAACCATATCACAAGAAACTACAACACCTGTCATGAATGAAAAGAAATCTCATTTTTATGTTTTTATACTCAACTAGAATTGGATTTGGGCAATCTATTACATCCCAAATTCCGCATATGGAACCGTAACATAGTATAATCACTGTTAAAATTGTTTTTTATTCTGTATGAAATAATTCTTTTTAATAAGTAAGTACCAGTAAAAAGAAAGTTAAGTATATTAGATAGCATTCCTAGTACTAAAAAAGTAGTAAAAACCGATAGTGTCAGTTGAGGGTGCTCAATATCGGTTATATATTAATATCCAATAGCAATATCAATTGAGTTGTCATAATCATTAAATAGCAATCCGATTTGATTCGGTGAGACCAGTGCGAATGACGGCTTTCCCGACCTAGGCATCTGGCGTATGCGCAAAGCGCATGCCCAGATCCGGCACGAGGGAGAACGCCAGGTGCTCTACTTGGGGAGACCCCAAGTAGAGCACTGGCTCCCCTCCCGCAGCGCTGGACTCACCGTAAGGCGTGGCCGTTCCCACTAGGGTGAATCACAAAGTAGAGACTTAACGCTTAACGCTTAACGCTTAAGAAGCAATAAAGGTGTACCTAGGCTAAGCAAAAATCAAATAGCAGCCCTATATAACAAAATGCTTCGGAAAAGCACAACTTAATTCACGCTCCGCTCGTAGAGAAAAGGTTAAAGGGCAAGGGTTAAAATAAGAGGATTGGAGGGTAAAGCGACTCAATCTCAAGTCTTTACGCTTTGCGGACAATGGAATGCGTTAATCATTTAGGCAATCATTTGCAAAAGTCTAAAAATGTCAGAAACATAAAGTTAATCAAAACTTTAACATTTCTTCATAATAAAACTTTGATGAAACTATAGTATTTAGTACAGCAATTGTGACAGAAAATACTAGGGACTTGCCTAAAAATGAATAATAAGACTGTAATGGTTCCTTTTGTAGACCTAACTTTACAGCATCAACCAATTCAAACTCAATTACAACAAGCAATCCAAAGTGTAACGGAACGGGGAGATTTTGTTTTAGGGCAAGCACTCAAAGAGTTTGAAGCAGCTTTTGCTGCTGCGTCTGGTGTAGAGTATGGAGTTGGTGTTGCTTCGGGAACTGATGCGATCGCCCTCGGTTTACAAGCGTGTCATATTGATCCTGGAGATGAAGTCATTTTGCCTGCAAACACCTTTGTTGCGACGTTGATCGGGGTGATACGTGCAGGGGCAAAGCCAATTTTTGTAGATTGCGATCCACAAACAGCTTTAATTGATTTAGAAGCTGCAGCGCGGGCAGTTACACCTCAAACCAAAGCAATTCTTCCAGTACATCTTTACGGTCAGATGGTGTCGCCACGGCAGTTGTTAGATTTTGCCGAGACTTTCAAAGTGCTGATTTTTGAAGATGCAGCACAAGCCCACCTAGCCGAACGAGAAGGATATCGCGCCGGTTCTGTAGGAACTGCAGCAGCTTTTAGTTTTTATCCCAGCAAGAATTTAGGGGCATTTGGGGATGGCGGGATGTTATTAACGCGAGATCCAGATGTCGCTCAAAAAATGTTACGCTTGCGCAATTATGGTGCGGCTCAAAAATACATTCACGTTGAAGAGGGAACTAATAGCCGTTTAGATACAATTCAAGCAGCGGTGTTGCACGAGAAATTACCATATCTGCCACAGTGGAATCGCTCACGCCTCAATGCTGCCCAGCAGTACGATATTGAACTAGCACCTTTAGCATCAAGTGGACTCATTCCCATACAAAACCACACCGGCGAGGGACACATCTATCATCTTTATGTCATCAGAGTAGATGATTCTTGTGCTGTACAACGTCAGCAACTTCAAGAACAACTCACACAAGTAGGAATTCAAACTGGCGTTCACTACCCAATTCCTTGTCATCTCCAACCAGCATTCGCCCACCTAGGCTATCAAGTAGGGGACTTCCCCAATGCTGAAATGCTGTCGAAGCAAATACTATCCTTACCGATGTATCCTGGTTTAAGTCATAGCCAAGTTCAGCAAGTAGTATCGGCAATCACATCATGCCTCAGTGCTGAGCAGCAAAAGATCCTGTGTATTTGACAAATATTTTCAGGGTAAATACTGGGTTATGAATGAAATTAATACTCATAATTCATAACTCAGTATTTATCAGACTCATAATTGATTCTTTATCATAAAAGCCATGCAAATTCGGCACCAGCTGAAAAATGCAAATTCCACACGCCTGATTACTCCAGCTATATTAGGCATTTTGCTACTGCTTTATGCTCCTGTGTTATTTTACTGGGTGCAAGGTTGGCTCAACAAAAGTATCAGTATCGAACACGAATATTTTAGTCACGGTATCATTGGTTTACCCTTTGCTGCATACCTTTGCTGGTTGAACAGAAAAAAATGGCAAAGACTACCAGATATTTCCCATCCTTTGGGTGTGGCGTTGTTAGTACTGGGAGGAGTCTTCTACCTGAGTGGTGTCAGCGAGTGGGTCAACATTTCCTTTCCAACTATACTGACAGGGTTGTGTTTGTGGCTAAAGGGAATTCCTGGCTTAAAATTGCAAGGATTTGCTTTAATATTAGTACTTCTTGCAACACCAACATCAGTTCCCTACCTGATCACTCCCTACACATTGCCTCTGCAAAGTTTCATCGCGGGTACTGCTGGCTTCATACTCAGTCAGATTGGTATGCAAGTCACTGTGGATGGAGTAAATATATATGTCGGGGGAAGAATTGTAGAAGTTGCACCTTACTGTGCAGGGCTGAAAATGCTATTTACGACTTTTTATGTTGGCTTGATGCTGCTTTATTGGACAGGTGCTTTGTCCTCCCGCCGCAAAAGTATTTGGTTTTTATCTATTGCAGTCTTAATTAGTATTTGCGCCAATATCGTTCGTAACACATTACTGTCCTTCTTTCATGGCACCGGACAAGACGGAGCTTTTCATTGGCTGCATAATGGTTGGGGTGGTGATTTATATTCTGCAATGATGCTGCTTTCATTAGTGCCGATTCTAAATTGGATTGAGAAATATTTTGCAGAAGTTTCAGAGTAAAATTTTGTCTAGGTACTGTAAACTTCACTGATGATTTCTTTTTCCAAGTTTCTCAAGGAGCAGCGGTTTTCTCAGATAGTAGCCCTTCTGTTGCTATTAGTACTGTTGCTTATAGGAGCAATTCCTGGTTACCTGACAGGACACTGGCAATGGCAGGAATTACCACGAATCACTCGTCTGCAGGAGTTGAAAGATTTACGTCAAAAGGGGTTGAACCTTCCTGGTTGGCAGACTATAGAACAGCGAGAACAAGAGATAGGGGAAGGCGCATGGTCTTATCAGTTTATTCAGAAAAAAAGCGACCAAACCAAAGCAGTTCTGCTTTTGCGACCACAAACAGGATCTAAAGATCAGCCTGTGGTGGAGTGGACGGAAATAAACAGCCTTTGGCAGTGGCAGATAGCTCAGTATCGCTCTGCTGATTTTACTGTTAAACCGCAAGGAACAAAGTCAAATGCTGCTGAAACAAGAGTACAAGCGAGGTTCTTTCGTGCCTCAACAAATCAGCAGACTTTTGCGGTTTTGCAATGGTATGCCTGGTTCAATGGTGGTAGTTCATCACTTTTCCCCTGGTTTATCGTCGATCAGCTAGCACAGTTGCAAAAAAAACGCGCTCCTTGGGTTGCTGTGAGTATTCTCATTCCTATGGAACCATTAGGACAGGTGGAAACAATTTGGAATGAAGCTAAATCTCTCGGTCAAACAGTGCAAGCTGTTTTAATGGCAGGTCCAGTGTCAAGTCATTCACCAATACAGTTGTATAAAAATAAGAAAAAGTAAAGTTTTGCGATAAAAAAGGTATTTTTTAGCGTCTTAATTAAAGTAAAGTTATGACTCTGTTATATACATTGGCACTTCATACTATAAGTAAGTTATAGTGCCAATGTCTATTGTTCCTGGTTGTCGTATGCGCTTGTTTAACGCCCTGTCTTTTGCTGGTCTGTACGTAGGCGTTTATTTGGTAACAATTGTCCAACCGGTTGTTGCTCAAACATCAACGCAGAAACGAACGCCAGGACAGACTCCCACACCTGTACTTAATACTCCAGTGAAACAGGCTCCCGCGCCTGTACTCAATACTCCAGTAAAACAGGCTCCCACGTCTGTACCTAATACTCCAACAGGACCATTACTACGACAACCTCCCCCAGCTCCGCCCAGTAGTACTGACTTTGTCGCTCCTGGTCTTCGAGAAGGGATGTCGCCGCAATTGAACCGCTACCTTTTGGGACCAGGAGATAGCATTAACATTTTGGTTCAGCGTCCTCCAGGTCCCTATCGTCTAGGACCAGGAGATAGCATTGGAGTTTCAGTTGTACGTTTCCCAGATTTAAGCTTTCAAGCTCTGATTAACCCCGAAGGAAACATCATCGTGCCATTACTGGGATCAGTGTCACTTAAGGGATTGACTTTACAACAAGCACAACAAAAAATTCGCTCAGGCTATAATCGTTTCGTCGTCAATCCAAATGTGACATTCTCATTGCTGGCGCAACGCCCAGAGTTTAATTTTTCGGCTCAAATTAATCCTGAGGGTAATATCATTGTGCCGCAAGTAGGCACAGTATCGCTACAAGGCTTGACTTTGGAAGAAGCGCAAGAGAAAATCCGCTTAGCTTTAGCCCGGCAATTAGTTAACCCACTTGTGTCACTATCATTAATAGGACAGCGACCAGTTCAAATCACTATTAATGGGGAAGTGAATCGACCTGGAGTTTATCCTGTTAACTCAATAACGCCTCGGGTTAGCGATGCATTGCTCTTAGCTGGTGGTTCTGCGATGATGGCAGATCTGCGTCAAGTCCAAGTACGCCGGAAGCTAGTAGATGGATCCGTGGTTTCACAAAGACTCGATCTATATACTCCATTACAAAATGGCGGGGAAATACCTAACCTCCGCTTGCAAGACGGCGATGCGATCATTGTGCCACGTCGGGAAGTTGCAAACGATAAGAGTTATGACCGCGCATTGGTATCTCGCTCAACTTTAGCAACACCACAGATTAGAATTCGTGTTTTAAATTATGCTGGTGGGGGAATAGTCACTGTCCCTTTGCCTAATGGTAGTACTTTTATAGACGTATTGGCAGGAATTAATACTGACAGTGCCAACCTCAGTGACATAGCTCTCGTTCGCTTTGACCCAGAAAAAGGTCGAGCTGTTAAGCAATCGATTAATGCTAAAAAGGCTTTGTCAGGGGATGTATCTCAAAATGTCGCACTTCAAGATAACGATGTTATCGTAGTAGGACGAACCCTAATTGCTAAAATTACTAATATCATCGGTACAATTGCCCGTCCCTTCTACGATATTCGTACCTTTCTCGGCTTCTTCGGTCTTGATGACAACAGATACTAGATTAGTAGTCCTTGCCAGCCGTGTGTAACAGAAGGAAGAGGAATGAACTTATAACAAAATTTATAATTCTCAGACTCCTCAAAACCGAAATTATCTAAAAATTATAGTCGAATTTATACCTAGTTTTGATTTGCTGCTGCCATGACTCCACCAATTGTTAAACGCTACCTCATTGCTTTCGATAAGTACAAGTGGATTGGACTAGCTAGTTTTGGTCTAGTTGTAGCGGGATCAATGGTGGTGGCTTTGCAACCACGACAATCTAGATATGTAGCGAACGGCGCACTGACCTATAATCGCCCAACAGTTTCTTTTTCCGCAACAGGTAGTGAAATTAATCTGCAAGGGCAGGAACTGAGCCAAGATATTTTGTTATCAGAGCCAGTCATTAATGCTGTGGCAGCTAAAGTCAATGTCAAGCCAACAAAAATACGTCAAAATGTCGTGGTTACGATGCCTGACAAAGACTCTAAAACTGGAGGAGATAAACAACTCACACCCACACTCATCGAACTGAAATATAACGATACTAAGATCCAGTCAGCACAAGAGACATTGCAGGCATTGATGGAGGCAATGATCGCCCTGAGTACCGAAATTAATACACGGAGATTAAAAGCAGTTATTGGTAAAGTTAATGAACGTTTACCACAGGCGAAAAAAGAACTGCAAGTGGCTGAGCAGAAGCTAGAAGTGTATGATCGCAAAGAACGACCAGCAATATTGGCAGCAGAAAATGGAAGTTTGCTCAACGCAGTGACTAGTAGCCAAATACAGCAACGACAAACTCAATTAGTTCTTGCTGGAATTGATACTCAAATTCGCAGCATACAAGAAAAGTTGGGTTTAAACGTCAACCAAGCTTATGTCTCTTCTGCTTTAAGTGCTGATCCAATAATTGCTAACGTGCGAGCACAACTTTACCAAATTGAATCCCAAATTGAAGTTCAGAAGAAAGAAGGTTTGCGCCCCGAACACCCGACAATGATTCAGTTGCGCAATCAGAAAGAAGGTTATGAGAACTTACTTCGGCAGCGTGGTGCGGAAGTTGTAGGCGGGAAAGATGGAACAGCGCCGCTTCCAGCTACTATTGCCATTCGCTCCCGAAGCAACCTAGATCCAGCCCGACAGCAGCTGGCAAATCAGATGGTTGCTTTGCAAACCCAGCGCGAAACACTGCAAGAGCAACTTGTTGACCTCACAAAAGATGAAGCACGATTGCGGAATGAGTATTCTCTGATACCCAATAAGCAATTAGAGCGATCGCGCTTAGAACAGGAGGTTGCACTCAAAAAAGCCGTCTATGACCAAATGCAGGTAAAGCTAACAGACGCAAGAACAGCAGAAGCTGAGACAGTCAGCAGTCTTGGAATTGCTAGACCACCAGTCGTGCTTGATGCTAATAAAGATCGTCTGAGTGCGCCAATTACCCTGGGTATAGGCAGTTTACTAGGATTATTGGTAGGTGCCGGAGTTATATTTTTACTGGGATCATTGGAAGCAACCTTCAAAACCAAAGAAGATATCCGCGACAGTCTCAAACAACGAGAAATTCCTTTGTTGGGCGAATTGCCTTTGATGCCAGTTGATGGATTAAATCTAGGTGAAGTGCCAGTGGTTCTTTCTCTAGATTCTTTGTATCTAGAGTTTTATGAAAAGTTCCGCAGTAATCTGCGGCGCGTTGGCGGGAAAAAATTGAAGGTGGTATTAATTACCAGCACCAGCAGTGGAGAAGGTAAGACAGTTAGTGCTTATAACTTAGGAATAGCATCCGCTCGTGCAGGCAAACGAACCTTAATTATCGAAGCAGATTTGCGATCGCCATCTCACTCTTCATCCCTAGGAGTGACTTCCGACCCGGATGCTATCATTGAACCTTTGCGTTATTACGCTAGCTTGGGCGAGTATATTCGCTTAGTGCCAGATATCGAAAATTTATACATTCTTCCTAGCCCAGGTCCTGTGCGTCAATCAGCGGCAATCCTAGAATCTAGTGAAATACGACGCCTCATGGAGGATGCACGCGAGCGTTTTGATTTGGTTATTTTAGACACTCCTGCTCTGAGTTTATCAAATGATGCTCTGTTAATACAACCTTACACCGATGGCATTGTGCTAGTGACAAGACCAAACAATACACAAGAAAATATACTCACTGAAGCGATCGACCAATTGGTGGAATCTGACCTTGAGTTGTTGGGAGTTGTAATCAATGGTGCTGATATCACCATGCCTCTGCCTTACTCATATATGGGTTCAAACTATCCACCTGAAGAACCACAAGCACGAGTGATCAATGGAACTAGGAGATAAGTCGTGCTGATGAAAAAGTAGCAGCTTGACCATAATATTGCTGCTGTTTATCTAAAATATTCCAAACCATACCATTTTCTAGGAAGAAGCGTTTACCAGTACTGGAGATGCGGACGCCAGAATAACTACTAAAACCTTTGCTTAGCCTCTCAGCTAGGAGTTTATTACGTTCTTCCTGTAAGACTTCCTGAACTGCCTTACGCCAAGGCGTTTGCATAAATTCTTCCCAAGAATGCTCCCAAAGTTGCAGCACTTTACGATTACCATAGTTTAAGATTGGATCTGATTGGATGCTGTGAGAGACTAAAACAAACGGTGCTTCAAACAGTGCCTTCGCTATTTCCTCTGGTGATCCGCTAGCATCTAACAAACAACGTCCTGTCCAATCGTGAAAACAAAACTTTGCATCAGGCGTTGACTGTGACGAATGACCGTCTCTTGCTGGTAAGGAAGTTGTTTCTCACGGTTCATAGGTGTAGCCTGTTTATATAAGCATCAGAACCTGCGCAATTTTAACGTTTTTTCATACAATATTGTTAATCTAGCTGATATTTTTGGAACAATGTGAATTCCAGCGTCGGATGATATAAAATATCATCTATCTAGAGGAGTAACAATGAATTCAAAATTACTTTTTGAAACTTTGCGCATCTTGCGGAGGACTTGCACACGCTGACGATTGCAGAGCTTATAGCCTGCCACTAACATCATAATACATTTCACTCCACCAGTTCTTGAACTGGTTGCCTTAATGCAATCTTAAAGTTAAATAATATTACCCCTAGGGCATATATTTGAGCAGTGAGAGGAATATTTACTTAGCATAGGTACGAATAGGTTTATCTATCTACTGTATGTATCGTTTGGTCAGACTCCACACATATAATCAATAACAGTTAAACACGCGCGTCAATGGATACAAATGAGACTGGAAGCATTGCCAGCATTATTGAAAAGCGTCTTCCCTTAGCTAGAAAAGTAATAGATGTAGAGGCGGAACTTAAATCCCTAGACTCAGCAGTCCGACATCTTCAAAAGCATCAGAATCAGTTACTGAAACGATTTGAGGATTCAAGTGTACCTAGCTTTTTGGAGAACATCTGTTTAACCACACTACAATCGAGCATTAATACTGAACTAGAAGCGCTGACAAAACTCAAAGAGCGCTTTTGCCGTAAGACACTTAATATTGGCGTTGTTGGACGAGCAAACCAAGGTAAGAATTGGTTGCTACAGAGTCTAACAGGACTGACGTGTGCTGAGATTCCAGATGGAAACACACATCATTGCACAGATGTTTGTAGTTTTATTTACAATAATAATAATGGGGAGACTTACGCTGAGGTTTGGTTTCACTCAGAGCAGTCATTTCTAGATGAGGTGATCAGTCCCTACTATGAAAAACTTGGCTTGGGTGAAAAACCAAAGACGGTAGACGAGTTTGCCACTAAACCTTTGCCTTTATTGCTCAGTAATCATCCTGAATACCCTGCACAGGTAGCAGCGTATGAACAACTACTACAGTATCACATACATTTAGACAAATATCGCTCCCTTTTGCAGCAATCTTCACCCCGCCACATTTGTGCGAACCAAATTCGGGAGTACGTGGCTCAAGAGACTGCTTCCAGTCAGAGGATCTTTTTTAACCCTTCGGGTATCTCCTCCCTTGGCACTACGCCAACGCTCAGCCTGTGTGAAACAGATACGCACAGCCAGCACGTAAGCGCTTTGCGCACACTTGGTGAACGCGCAGCGTCTGGGATAGAAAAGGGAAAACGCCAGTCGCACGCCACTGGCTACAACGGGGGAGAACCTCCGCAATCGCCACAACACTTAGTAGCCGCGCACGGCGCTGGCTCCCCTCCAAAAGCACCGCAGATTCTTTCGGAGGGAGATCCTCCTTTGAACTCCTGGCTGTCTCACCATCTGGCAGTTAGGGAAATTAAGATTACTTGTCAATTCAATCACGCTGATGTTGGACAAATAGCCTTTGTAAATATACCTGGTTTGGGTGATACGGGTATTTGGGATGAACAGCGTCTGATGAAAATTTTAGCGCAACAGGTTGATGCGATCCTGTTTGTGCGCATGCCAAAGTCAACTGACGACGACTGGAGGGATGTAGATGTGCGTTTGTATAACACGGTGCGTGCAGCACAAGTTGATGTTGTGCCAACTAACTTGTGCTCCTTTATGATACTTAACCGTACAGAAGCTGATTCACGCTTTGGTGACAACTCCAAAAGCTGCCAAAATTTAGCACACGATATTGCTAAAACAAAAATCAGTGTTGTCAAGTGTGTAACGGCTAACTGCGCCGATACTCAAGAAGCGCACAAAGTTCTTGAACAAGTTCTTGATTATTTCAAGGCAAAAATGACTGATTTAGATGAGAAATACGCCTTCTTACGCCAACAACAATTAAATTTACTCCAAAACCAAGTGAAAGCTGAGTTAGAGAAAGTCAGCAAGGCTTTAGATTTAGCAACCCATGATGATATTCATGGGCTTGGGCTGTTTGAGGAAAAATTCAAAGAACTTTGGTTGGCTGTAACAAACAGTCTAGAGGAACTGCTGACAGGGCTTAGGCGAAAGCGAGAAGCAGTTGATATGGACTTTAAAAAGCAAGTAGAAACTGTTTTGCAAACTTGTCGAAGTGATACAGGAATTCCGTCAATTCAAGAAATAGAACAGCGTTTTTGCCTAGAAAAGAGCTACGCAATTATATACGAAAAGTACCTGAATGAAATCCGTGCTCATTTGTCGAAACATCTGTCGTCATTGGATATCGGTTTAGAGCGATCGCTTGACAAAGTTAAATCGCAACTGACTCAGATACTAATGGACAAGGGACAGTTGGAAAAACTGACACAAGCCAAAGGAGGTGAATTTATGGAGGCGATCGCCAACCAAATACCTGACGAACTCATACCAGGGATACCGAGTAAACTTAAATATGGATTCCAAACCCTAGCTAGGTTTAAGCTTTCTTACCGAGGATTTCTACAGTATCGCATTCGCAAATGTTTAGATGGATTGACTCCCAATCAGCCTGCAACCCTAAAGCTTTCCGCATCGTCCTCTGCTGAGCAAGTGCTGCTCAATCTCAAAATAGCTTACGCAGAAGCTGTGAGTAAGTGTGAAAAAGCTTTGAAAGAACTACTGTGCGAGCCAAGTCAAGTGATTTATGCCATTGTAGAAGAATTTGTAGATTCCATACTTCGCGCAACAGATGTAGAAAGTGAATGGCGAATCTTTCTACAAGATGTTCGACGGCAAATTTGGCAGGAATTTCAACACCTGGGCGATACTCCTCCAAATCCGTCCCTAGGTGATACTCCGAAGGGAGTCATCCAAAGTAATCGCACCCAACTGCAGCCTCAGGTATCTCCCACTCAATAACTGTTAACTGCCACTGGCATGCTATTTGCACTTAATGAGAGAACCAACAGTTGTTCTGAGCCTCGCTCTTTGAAGAACTGGCGAACTTCAGAGGAAACCGGAGTACAACACACAACTGTTGGTAACGCAGTGCCTCCTCAAGTGAAGACAGCATGTACCTACTACCTGCGGGTTACCCTCGGTGCATACCACTCGCTGCCTCACCCAGGTGCTGGTTGTTTTTGACAAACGCGCTCAGGGTGTGAATGTACTCAAATGTGAGATGTTAACAGCTTAGAAGTGAAGCGATACCAGGATTTAGGCATCTGTCATATTGTTTGGGAGACGCTACTACAGGCAAGATACTATTGAAGTATTTCTTGTGTTTTAAAAGAGTCAATATTTTTTGATTGTTTAGACTTTTCAAGAATTAAAGAGAGAAAATTTTTCTATACTTTCAAAGGCTCCTTTAGCTCAAATGTAGAACAAAATACCGCTGATTTTATTTGATTTTGAAAACTTCGCGGTCTTTGTAATCTACCTATCCGAAAACTCAACAGATAAGGTGATCAACTGATTTCTTTAAGTATATTGTTTCTTCTTATTACAGGAGACTAACATTTTTGTTGTGTATGAATAGTCTGTTCTCAGCTATCTACCAATAATTTCAAATTAGCGAAGACTTATTTGACTTCCACTATACCACCCTCTGGACTTAAAATTTCTCTCATGATATAGATTTTTTATAATTATTTACAAGGTAAAAAAGGTTTTTCATGAAAGTCTAATTTGTTACTTAAGTGGATGACTGTAAGTACGATAGTACTTATTATCTATGATGTAAATTTAAGATAAAGTTATTTTTTTGCTAAAATGAAGTTTTGATAAATCTATTTTAGAGAAGCAGTGAAAGACAAAATTTCAACTTTTAAAATAACTTTAGGATTGTTTCATCTCTATATCTCCGAAAATCACTTAATATAAATATATTGAAAAAGAGTTATTTTTGTTTTTTGAAAATAATTAAGCTTGAACTTGAAATATAGATACGTTTAGTTATTTTTAGTTAGGATGAGAATAATGAATGTGTCTTAGACTTGGAGGTTTTTAAAAAAAAAATTAAGAATGAAAAGATGAATTTGCTAAAAATTACAATTTTCAGTTATCTATTCTATCCATCTCTAGGTAAAAAAATCTACGCCTGACTAACTTAATGGAAAACGAGAAAATGCTTATCCTAAATACTTTAAAAAGAGTCAATTATGAATATAAAAATGTGAACTGGATTGCCTGAGTGCTAAGGTTTGTAAGCTATTGTGCTTTTAAACCTACTTAGAGAGTTCTAGATAAATACTGAGAAATATAAACATAGTTAACGTCTTTAGAAAGGTGGTACTACGATCATAATGAGGAAAAATAACTATTATGAAATGTTAATACCATATACTGGGATGAAAATAGAAGTTCTATTGTCAGTAAAAATTAGGCTATCTTCTATGAATTATGAATTTATTAATATAAGATAGCTTGAGCAGATTATACATAATATGAAAATATCTACACTGACTCAATGACTTCTAATGTTTTTTCTGTAAGTAGATAGACTAGCTTTGAGAGATTTTTCTTCTGAATAGAGGTGGTAACTCGACCACAGACAGGTAAGTCTTCATTTCATTTAAAATATAAGATACTGTAAAAATGGAGGCGATTAAGATAAAAATGCACAAATCTTGAAAGCTATATTATTAATTGTTGAAGTGCCATTGAGAGGATATAAGGCAAATAATTCTAGCAAGAAGTTGACTTTTGTAAACAGTGACTTATTGATCCAAACTTTCAAATCGTTGATCCTCACCAATAATTCTTACTAAAACATACAGAAAAGGTAGCTATCAAGGATGATTACTTTAAACAGAAAATATTTTGTGAGCATGTGTTATGGGCAAAGAAAAAGGCTTTGATAACTACAATTTTCGAAAATCGTGATTTCGTTTACAAAAGATGGTTCAATCAAATGTATAAAATTGATAGTCAAGTTTTGTTCATGTTGTTAAAAACTTTATTCTCACAGCAACGACTCTACAATTAAATTCTTTTTAGATATAAAAAAATTTTTTTTTCTTTTTCTGTTTGATAAAAAAATGAAGCATACTTTTACGAAACAAAAAAAAAGTTTAGTGTTAACGAAATGACTTGTTTCATGACAAAAACTCTGATAATCTTATCGTTTCTATACCCTAGTTAATTTCTTTTGATGATGTTAACGACCAGCAGATAGTAGAACAAAATGACAAATAAGAAATGGGCTGTAAAACGTATCACTGTGAATCTAGCCGCACAGGAAGCGGAAAAACTTGACAAGTATTGTCGGCAGACAGGTAGACCTGCAACGGATGTTATCCGAGAGCTGATCCGTAGACTGCCACTCTCCTCAGAGGAGGCTACAGAAGCAAGCACATAAATGGGAGTAGTTAATAGTTAGTCAAACAAATCACCTCAGAAAAATACAGATGTCAGTCGCCAAAATTAAGCTTGGGGATTGTGTGCGACTGGTGAGACAGCACTATACACGAGGGTCTCTCTAGGTGACTGCGCTCTATGCCTGCGGCTGGCCATTCGGCTATCGCAGCGATCTGCGGAGGGAGGTCATCCCCGATAGCCGTAAGGCGTGGCGGAGCGCCATAGGGTTGATGAATATTGGTCTCACGCCCAGGCCGCCACTTTGAAGTCGCGGCGCTACGCGTTTCAAACCCGCTTGAAGAAAGAACATTTCACGTGCTTGAAAACCTTTACTTCAAGTATTGGGTATTTTGACTCAAGCAATTCTGATTTCTGAGTTTTTCTGACAACTGACAACCCAGCACTTGAGGTGAGTAGCAAATTCCGACACCAACCCAGTTACAATTTGTAATGAAACTGAAAAGGTAAAGACGGAATGCGCGTTGCGATCATAGGAGCGGGACTAGCTGGACTAGCAACTGCTATCGATTTGTCTGATGCTGGCTGTGAAGTCCACATTTTTGAGTCTCGTCCGTTTGTTGGAGGGAAAGTGAGTAGTTGGCTTGATGGTAATGCCAACCATATTGAAATGGGGTTGCATGTCTTTTTTGGCAACTACTACCAGCTTTTGGAATTGATGAAGAAAGTGGGGGCGTTGGAAAACCTGCGCCCAAAAGAGCATAGCCACATTTTCATCAATCAAGGGGGAAAAGTTGGTGCTTTAGATTTTCGCTTTGTCATGGGTGCACCTTTTAATGGATTAAAAGCGTTTTTCACCAGTTCCCAACTTTCGTTACTGGATAAATTCCAAAATGCGATCGCATTAGGAACCAGTCCGATAGTACGCGGTTTGGTGGACTTTAACGGCGCGATGAAAAACATCCGCGACTTGGATAAAGTTAGCTTTGCTGACTGGTTTCGTAGTCACGGCGGTAATGAGGGTAGTATTAAGCGAATGTGGAACCCCATCGCCTACGCCCTCGGCTTTCTCGATTGCGAACATATTTCTGCCCGTTGTATGTTGACAGTCTTTCAGCTATTTGCAGTGAAAACCGAGGCGTCGAAACTGCGAATGCTGGAAGGTTCCCCCTATGAGTACTTGCACAAGCCGATCTTGGAATATCTGGAAACTAGGGGGACAAAGATTTACACTCGTAGGAGAGTACGAGAAATACAGTTTATTGAGGAGGAACACCAAACCCGTGTTAGTGGTGTTGTCATAGCTGATGGTGATAGAGAAGATATCATTACTGCTGATGCTTATGTCGCTGCCTGTGATGTTCCAGGAATTCAGCGTTTGTTACCTCAACAGTGGCGCAAGTGGCAGGAATTTGAGAATATATACAAGTTAGAATGTGTGCCAGTGGCAACAGTTCAATTGCGGTTTGATGGCTGGGTGACGGAACTGCATGATACTCAAGAGCGCAAACAGCTTAATCGTGCAGCGGGAATTGATAATTTACTTTATACTGCCGATGCTGACTTTTCTTGTTTTGCTGATTTAGCATTAACTAGCCCTGGTGATTATTACAGGGAAGGGCAAGGTTCACTATTGCAGCTTGTGTTAACACCAGGTGATCCGTTTATTAAGCAAAGTAATGAGGCGATCGCCCAGCATGTCCTCAAGCAAGTACATGAGTTGTTCCCCTCCTCACGAGAGCTAAACATGACTTGGTACAGTGTAGTGAAACTTGCTCAGTCTTTGTACAGAGAAGCACCAGGAGTGGATATTTACCGTCCTCAGCAAAAGACGCCAATTTCTAATTTCTTCCTAGCAGGTAGTTATACGCAGCAGGACTATATCGATAGTATGGAAGGTGCAACAATTTCAGGAAGGCGTGCGGCGAAGGCAATTTTGGACAATGTGAAGAAATGAACCGCCTTAGCAAAGCGTGTCTGCAGGACATAGGCGCTAAAAACGCCAAGGAATAACAGATATGGCAGATTGGTTGGAGCATAGTGTGCAGGTTGAGGTAGAGGCTCCCATAGACTTAGTTTGGAGCTTATGGTCTGATTTGGAACAGATGCCCCGTTGGATGAAATGGATTGATTCGGTGAAGGTTCCAGAAGATAATCCAGAAATATCGATATGGAAGCTCAATACTGGGGGTTTAGAGTTTACTTGGAAATCCCGCATTCTTAAAGTTGTCCCTAACCAAATCATCCAGTGGGAATCGGTGGATGGTTTGCCAAATCGAGGGGCAGTGCGTTTTTATGACCGCCACAGTAGTAGTATTGTTAAACTGACTATTGCCTATGCTATCCCTGGTATTCTAGGGAAGATTATGGATAATTTGTTTTTGGGACGGGCGGTTGAATCAACTCTCAAGAGTGATATGGAAAAGTTTCGAGAATACGCTCTTCAGGCGAAATCGAATGTATCCCAGTAGAGTAGTGCTTACGGTTGTGGCTTCTAAAAAAATCTATAGCAGGGAACAAGGAACAGGGAACGCTTAACAGGGAACAGGGTTGAAAATCTCGTGATGTCCGTATTTTCTCATTCGTTAATGTCCTAATCTACCTGGCAACGGCTATAACTTCCTAGGCCTTCATGAGTAAGCGCGACTTTCCGCCCACGGCTATAAGCCGAGGGGCTTTCTGCTTTAAATATTGTCAAATTTTGTCAAAATAACTATGACTTACGCACTATACAAATTGACCATCATGTGCATAACGTCATTGTGTCGTTTTAGGCTGTTGGGAACAACTCAACAACAGATAGTGTTCGCTCTTCATAGTGAAAAAATCAAACCTCAAGTGTCTGAAAAATCCAATTACATATTTGATTGTTTATGTCAATGCGTAAATCCTAATAACATAACGCTAGGTATCGCAAGTTCTCATCTCGAACAGCACACTTTGCAAAACTTCATACAAGCATGTCAGAGGTAGAGTACAGCTAATTATTTCTATATCTAGCAAGGTATAGATAAATGACAAATCCTTTTGTAAGAAGTCAACTTAAGACAGAAATTGAGCTACCAGAGTTGCTAAATGTAAAAGGCGCATCCGATACACCTTCAATATTTGCCACAATAGTATAAGTCATTTGCTGGAGTGGCTGAACCAGCACAGTCTAGGATATATTTTATCCCAATACAGTTCAGTTAAGGAAATTAATCTGTTGAGGCAGGCAGGGGGGCAGAGGAGCAGAGGAGCAGAGGAGCAGAGGAGCAGAGGCGAAAGAACTAATGGTAATGGACGTTAACTCTTCATCTCCCCTGCTCCCCATCTCCCCATCTCCCCTGCTGTCTCAACGAATAAATGTCTTAACTGAACCGTATTGTATTTTATCCCACAAGATAGTGTTGGATTATAGGTTTTGCACTGAACATTATCGCCCTAACTGAATTTAGGTAACGGGCGTTGTTGATGATAACTGGTGTGGGGCAATCTTGATAGCATGATTTTTACCTCTAACTCAAGTCAAGCTTTGACTTGGGTTGCTATGCAAGCAAATGTAAGAGTTATAAAACAAGTATCGTAGGCAACAAGAACTCATGAGTGATTGTTTTAGACTGTTTGAAGATAACTTGCGATAATCGCTCTTGTCACGTTTTGCACTTAGAATTAAAGTGAACTTAACAGGAATTATCTTCAACTATCTTTTGGTACTGAATTTTATTTAACTCGAATGACTACTAACACCAATTGTTGCTAGTTTTTCTCGTATATCCTGAATACTACAACCAACACACTTACCGCTAACCGAATGTAGTCACAACTGTTTCCCACCGTATTTTCTCCCACCAATTCTGAGCAATGTCATCCCTTGATCAGCCCTTTGCCAGTTATCACCTTTGGTCTTTAGTTGCCCCAGCCGCATGGCAACAACGTTGGCATTGCCAGATGAGAAGAGGTTTTATTAAAGCCCGACAACACGAACCAGAAGTCAAAGCGCTTTTGACAAAAGCGACAGCATCGCAGCGTATTGGTTTACTAGCACAAAAAGGCGTTTATGAATTTCATCACCACATCCATCTGTTGAACCAATCTGATGGTGTAGAAAAAGTTGCACAGCTTTTGAGATTAAGCAACTCAACTGATGAAGTTAAGCAACGCGTCTTACAAATTTTGAAAAAATATTACGATGAACCCTTACTTTTAGGCAAACGTATCATCCTTTTAACTCGCGGGGATGAGGGTTTTCCCAAACCGATTTTGATTTCACAACAACGTTATCACTTTCGTTTGTATGCAGTGATGGACTGTGTATTTGTTGAGTCTGATAGCATTTTGCATATTATAGATTTTAAAACTGGAAAATCCGCTTTTGACCGACGACAGGCATTAGTTTATTTACTTGCGGCTCGTTATCTTTACCCTAGGTATCAGGCGGTAGCTTCATTTTATAATTTGGAACTTTGTAAAAAATCTGAGATAATTAGTCTTTCTAAGGATGAATTAGACATAATAGAACGCGAATTAGCTGAGATTGCCAAAAAACATCAGCAAGATTTACAAAAATATCAAGAAAAAAGCGGTGACTTTAGTAAAATTTTTCCACCAAATCCTGGGTCTCACTGCCGCTTTTGTCCATTTCACGAAATATGTGAATTTTCTACCTTCAAAGATTTACCAATGCAAAACTAGAGAATGTAAATATAACAATTTATCAAAAATTTTTAAACAAAAATAAGAGTTTTACCTAATCTTGACGTTGATTCCTGATTCAGTGTAGTATCTGTTACCAGAAACATCATAAAAAAAGGAAGGGGACTCCATGACTTCTGCTGACGCGTCGCTACAAATTCCTTCCCAAACCTCAAACTATACAACCAATGATGTTGTACTTAGTTTGAAAACAAACCCTCAATTAGACGCAGATAATACTCAGCAGGGAGCATATACCAACATTGTTAATAGCTTCATAAAACCAGTCAACACGAACAACCTTAATTCGCCGTCTACCAACCTATCTGCTGAAAGTTTTAGCAGGTTGCCTGTTGTGAATGAGAGCGATACACTGCTCAATAACTCCGAAGACTTCGAGAACCAAGTAGGTAGAAGCTATTATGACTTTGGACTAGCGGGCGACTTGAGCAAGGGCAAGGATGAATTACTGAATCATAACGCTCAAGGAAATCCACCGCAAAAGGTGGCTCAAGAGAGTTTGGTTTTTATTGACCCTCATTTAGAAGATTATCAAAGTCTGGTTGCTGGTATCTCACCAGAAGCGAAGGTGGTTGTGCTAGATCCCTCCAAGGATGGTATCGAACAAATCACGAGGGAATTGTCCAACTACAATCACGTCGTTTCCAAAGTAGAAATTCTTTCTCATGGCGCATCAGGGCGTCTGCAATTGGGACAAACTTCCTTAGATTCTGCTGCCCTTAACCGATACAGCCAACAATTACAAAGTTGGGCAGAAGCCCTGACTGATAATGCTGATATCCTCATCGATGGCTGTAACGTTGCTCAAGGCGAACAAGGTAAACGTTTTGTAACAAAGCTGAGCGAATTCACAGGGGCTGATATTGCTGCTTCCACCGATTTAACTGGGGATGCTGCTCAAGGAGGCGATTGGAATTTAGAGTATAAAGTCGGTCAAATAGAATCAGTGTCATCGTTGCAACCCCAAACGCAGCGAACATACCATGCAACTTTGGGAGAGGCAATTAATTTTCCAGAAGGTTTCATGAAGAGCATCGAGGACTACGGGGCAAAACCTGACGATGGTATCGACGATACTGCCGCTATCCAAAAAGCGCTTGACGATGATCGGCGCGATGTTAACGGCAACTCTCTATATGGTGCACCCGACCAGTACAACGGTCGCCCTAAAGTACTTTACTTGCCAGCAGGTACTTACGATGTGAGTGGTACACTCAATTGGATTGGCAGCGACGTCACTCTTCAAGGTCAGGGCAATGGCGCTACCACTATCCGCCTTAGGGACAATGCATCTGGCTTCGATAACCCTAATGCCCCCAAGCCAGTCATTCAAACCCAAGATGGTAATATGTCTTTCCGCCAGTACATTAGGAACCTCACCGTTAATACTGGAAAGGGGAATACTGGGGCGATCGGCATAGACTATATTTCCAACAATGTTGGTTCAATGCGTGATGTCACAATTAAATCTGAAGACGGCAAGGGTTTTGCAGGTCTAGCAATGGATCGCAATTGGCCAGGTCCGTGTCTGATTAAGCATGTCCAAATTGAAGGCTTTGACTATGGCATTCGGGTCAGCCCAGGTGAATATGGTCCAACTTTCGAGGACATCACCCTGAAAAACCAACAGGTAGCAGGTATTAATAACGTGTACGGGGCGCTCACGATTCGCGGACTGCACAGCACCAACAGTGTACCAGTGATTAAAGGAACGAGCTGGGCTGGTATGGTTACCTTACTAGACGCTAACCTCCAAGGGGGTGCACCCAACGTTAGCGCAATTGAAACCGAAGGCGAACTCTACGCGCGCAACCTTACTACCAGTGGCTACCAGTCAGCAATTAAGTACAAAGGTGTGGTGGTTCCTGGTACAATGCAGACCGAATATGCCTCAAATACCTACCAGTTGTTCGATGGTCCTAAGCAGTCTCTGAATTTGCCAATCAAGGAGACTCCGGAGTACCACGACAACAATATGGCGAATTGGGGACGCTTTGAGTCCAAAGAGTATGGCGATATGAGCTCTTTGCAGTCGTTGCTCAACTCCGGCAAGTCCACAATTTACTTCCCCTTTGACAAATACTTCTCCTACAACGAAACGGTAGTTACCGTACCCGCATCGGTCAAACGCATCGTCGGCTTTTCATCAGTGATTAATGAGCACCCTGATGGTAAAAACGGCGGCGGCATTAAGTTTGTAGTCGAGGGGGATAGTTCAGATCCGCTCATTGTTGAGCAGTTCGGCTATGGAGTCAAAGTGGAGCAAAAGTCATCGCGACCAGTAGCGCTCAAGGATGGCATCTATCAGTACACCTCAAGTCCTGGTGCAGGCGACTTGTTCCTTGAGGACGTAGGTATTCAACCCCTCCGAGTTCAACCTAATCAGAACGTTTGGGCACGACAGTTAAATGACGAATATGACGGCACCAAGATCCTGAATGACGGCGGTAATCTTTGGATTTTGGGACTCAAGACCGAACGTACTGGCACCGTGATCGAATCGCAAAACAGCGCGAAGACTGAGTTGCTAGGAGGGGTTATCACTCCGGCGCGCTCGTTTTCTGCTGAAGAAAAGCTAAAACCAGCCTTCATTAGCAACAACTCTCAAACCTCGCTAGTGTATCGATCAATCTATTACGATCCAGCACAATATTACGACGTTCAAGTCGAGCAGACGCGTAACGGGGAGACACGTCGATTGTCAAGCAGTCAAATTCCGCAACAGGTGACGCTGTTTGCAGGGTAGTGTTAACGATGCAGAGTATGAGGGTAGAGTGAGGAATACCCCTCTACTCTATGCCCTCATACCTTTGTTCGGTCATAAACTCGGCAATTCCTCCAAAATCGTAAACCGAATGTGATTAATTGCTAACTCACCAATTGAAAGATCTTCTTTGGTGAGCCTAGCCCCCTGACTCATCAAGGTTTCAAAGGAGATTCCTTTGCCAATTTCAATGTGATACCAGCATAAGCCCATAAAAAACCTTGCAGGATAAGGTCCACCCCTACCAATATCATCAGGGTTGGATTCCATCGGTAACCAGCCGAAGCCAGGTATGTAAAATTCCAGCCAAACGTGATTATATTGAGGTTGCAGAGGAACTTGCTGGTATTCCGCGTAGGGAGGACATTTGTAGCGACCGACTGTACGACAAGGGATACCATTTAAACGGCATAGAGCAAGTAAAACGCCCACATACTCGCCGCAGGAACCAACACCTCGTTCTAAAACAATATCCGGCGTGTCAATATGGGGTTTAATACCATAAGACAACTCATCGTAGACGTAGTTGCGGATATTGTACATTTTCCGCAGCACATTAGTTTCAGTTCCAATTGCTTCACGAGCAGCGCGGCGAACGATGCTGGTATCCATTGCCAAATCATCATCATCCACTAGGTAGCGGGATTTCAGTTCTACTGACAATTCAGGTACATTCTCTACATCTGTAGGTGTTATGCGATACTTGATTCCCCGGACTTCCAAAACTGCTTTCCAGCCAAAAATATGTCGTTCGCCTGGAGTGAGGGCATCAAATTTGAAAAGAGCGACACGTTGCCCTTGTACGATTTCTTCTGTAAAAGGTAGACCAATCGGTTCAATGTGTTTGATCTTTTGACGCTCAGTTTCTGAGGGCAAAGCAATACGCCATTCTACCTCTGGTAAATACACATCCTCTAATGGCGCTATCTCTTCCATATAAGACATTTCTATCAGATAGCCATTGGAGAGGGTATAACGTTTATCAGGATTGTGATAGTAATTCAGCGGGTGAATGAAAGTGCGATCGCGGTAAGATAACTCATGATTCGGGTCAGCATTGGGATTATCCCGGACATATGGTTCTTCAGAGGCATAGGCAACGTAGAGAGTTTTTTTGCCCGTCTGACTATCTTTATGTATCGCTATCCCCGTGGGAGAATCAAACGGTGTCAGTACACCAAATTTAACTTCCCCAGTAGCCCTGTCGATACAGTACACAGTTTGTTCCACTGTGTCGCTGACCCAAAGTGTTTCTTCATCCACTGCCAAATTTTCTACCCCAACCCCAGGGGCAAAAAATTTAGTAATTTGTTTTCGCGTATCGCGATCAAAAATCAGAATACCTCCCTGCTTTTGGCAACTAACGTAGATAGTTGATTCCCAAACAGCAATCCCATCAGCTGTATAAGGTAAGGTTACAAAATGTTCCAAACCCAACGAATTTAGGTTGCACAGATAAACATGATTGCCTCTAGTCAGCCAAAGAGTATCTTTCCAGACCGAAAGCCCAGTGACATCCATAAAATCTTTGACTTGATGGGAATTGAGAATTTGGGCGTTGTCAGAGTGGGGGTTAATTTGCAACAAATGCCCTTTGACAGTATCAATAGCGATGAGTCTATCTTCAATAAAGGCAATGCCACAAAGGGTAGCAGCACCAAGGGGTCGAATTGTCCTTTTCCCAAGCATTTGGCTGGTAGATGGAAAACTGGGAAGTGTAAAAGTCATATATAAACTAGTTTCATCAAGGGTATAGCACACTTATAGCACCGGAGCAGGGAGCACCGGAGCAGGGAGCAGGCTGGGAATTGTCCCATGGTTTCCGTCTTTTCTCATTAATTGATGTCCTAATCTACCTGGCAACTGCTATAGTACACGTCACTATCAAACGGGTTCAGAATTGGCTTAACAGAGAATTCATTTCCCTGTTTTGGCATAATTTTGATTTGCGAACCGTATTAATGATGAGTCGTACTTAGAATCGAAGGAGATAATGTCTTGGTGACGGAGTTTTCTACTTGTGTTACTCATAATTATCAATATTCTTTTGTGTGATGGAATTCTTCGTGACCGAGTAGCACACCCATATTATCCGGAAGATTATCCGCAAGAAAAAATGCGCAATTGTCAAGAATTCCACGTGCATTGTACAACTTGGTGCTCAACCTAATGTAACCTTGTGTTGATGGTTTTCCAGCCATTGCTAAATTATGATCGAATTTTGTAACCATTCCCTGTGACCTATCGCGATGTCTGCTCACTCTCTACCTGAAAAAGCCGCCGCTGTTTGGCATAGTTTGGAAGTTGATAAATCATTGGAACTGCTTAAGACAAACGCAGACAGTGGCTTAACACCCCAAGAAGTACAACAGCGGTTGCAAGAATATGGTCCCAACGAACTAGAAGAAACTGCTGGACGCAGTGCTTGGGAAATTTTGCTGGACCAGTTCAAAAACATCATGTTGTTGATGCTGATTGCCGTAGCCATAATTTCTGGGGTCATAGACCTGCTAGATTGGCGAGAAAAGCTGGCAAAAGGTGAGATGCCATTTAAAGACACAATCGCCATTTTAGCGATTGTTATCCTCAACGGCATACTCGGTTATGTCCAAGAAAGCCGTGCAGAAAAAGCCTTAGCAGCCCTGAAAAAACTTGCCTCTCCCAACGTACGAGTCATACGAAGTCGCCAACCAGTTGAAATAGCTGGTAAGGATTTGGTACCAGGAGATGTGATGCTCGTGGAAGCAGGGGTACAGGTTGCTGCAGACGGACGCCTCATAGAACAATCTAACCTGCAAGTACGAGAATCGGCACTCACAGGAGAAGCTGAAGCGGTTAATAAACGGGCAGAACTTGTCTTGCCTGAAGAAACTTCCCTTGGCGATCGCCTTAATGTAGTCTACCAAGGTACTGAAGTCGTTCAAGGACGCGCCAAGATTCTGGTGACAAACACTGGGATGCAAACAGAACTTGGCAAAATAGCTTCTATGTTGCAGGCGGTGGAAAGTGAACCAACTCCATTGCAACAGCGGATGACTCAACTTGGTAATGTGCTCGTCACGGGTTCTTTGATTTTGGTTGCGATCGTCGTTGGCGGCGGTGTCATCCAAAACATGATCCAAGGAAAAGGTTTTAGCAACCTTAAAGAGCTTGTGGAAGTTTCTCTAAGTATGGCAGTCGCTGTCGTGCCAGAAGGTTTACCCGCAGTTATTACCGTTACCTTGGCACTGGGAACCCAGCGCATGGTACGTCGCAATGCTTTGATTCGCAAACTCCCAGCAGTGGAAACCCTAGGTTCTGTCACGACTATTTGTTCTGATAAAACTGGCACTTTAACTCAGAACAAGATGGTCGTCCAATCCGCTTACACGAACAACAATACTTTTCGTGTAACAGGAGAAGGTTACACCCCCAAAGGGGAGTTTCAGTTGGATGGTCAAACAATTTCCATAAACCAATCTCCAGAAATCCAAACTTTATTAGTTGCCTGTGCGTTGTGTAATGATTCATTTTTGCAACAGGAACAAGGAGAATGGAAAATTTTGGGCGACCCAACAGAAGGCGCTTTGATAACCCTGGCGGGGAAAGGAGGAATAGAAAAAGACCAGTGGGACAGCAAGCTGCCCCGCGTTAGCGAGTTCCCCTTCTCCTCAGAACGTAAACGAATGAGCGTGATTTGTCGGGTTGAAGGAGTGAACGATGGTGTATCGGCGTTAACATCACCAGACCCTGCAATCAACAACTTATTGCAATCTGAAAAGTATTTAATGTTCACAAAAGGGTCGCCAGAGTTAATTTTGGCACGTTGTACCCACTTTTACGCAAGCACTGGCTCAGCAGGTTTGGATGATCAGCAACGCCGCTATATTTTAGCAGAAAATGACCAAATGGCGGGCAAAGGTTTGCGAGTGCTGGGTTTTGCTTACAAACCCCTCACCGAAATTCCGCCGGAAGGGTCAGATGAGACATCCGAGCAAGGCTTAGTTTGGCTGGGATTGATCGGAATGCTGGATGCACCACGCCCAGAAGTACGAGCAGCAGTGCAAGAATGTCGGGATGCAGGTATTCGACCAGTGATGATTACTGGAGACCATCAACTCACAGCACGAGCGATCGCCACTGATTTGGGAATTGCTCAAGAAGGCGATCGCGCCATTACAGGTCAAGAGTTGCAACGGATGACCGACCAAGAACTGGAGCAAAACGTTGACTTAGTAAGCATTTACGCTCGTGTAGCCCCCGAACATAAACTGCGAATTGTACAAGCGCTGCAACGTCGAGGCAGATTTGTCGCCATGACAGGTGACGGTGTCAACGATGCACCAGCCCTCAAACAAGCTGACATCGGTATTGCAATGGGTATCACTGGTACCGACGTGAGCAAGGAAGCCAGTGATATGGTGTTACTTGATGACAACTTTGCTACCATTGTCTCTGCCACAAAAGAAGGTAGAGTTGTTTACACCAACATTCGCCGCTTTATCAAGTACATTCTTGGAAGTAATATTGGTGAGGTGATCACGATTGCAGCAGCACCAGTTCTTGGACTGGGAGGCGTTCCCCTCAGCCCATTGCAAATTCTTTGGATGAACCTCGTTACGGACGGTTTACCAGCACTAGCTTTAGCTGTAGAACCTCCAGAACCCGACGTGATGAAGCGCCCGCCCTTCAGTCCGCGCGAAAGTATTTTTGCTAGGGGATTGGGTTCTTACATGATTCGGATTGGTATTATCTTTGCCATCATCTCGATTGTTCTGATGGAGTGGGCATATTATCATGTTCAAACAGTCACTGGTCCAGGACTAGACCCAGAACGATGGAAAACAATGGTATTCACTACCCTATGTGTTGCCCAAATGGGTCACGCTATTGCAATTCGCTCAAATTCCCGACTGACTATAGAAATGAATCCTTTCTCAAATCTCTTTGTACTGGGGGCTGTTGTGATCACAACAATTTTGCAATTAATGCTGATTTATGTGGCACCCCTACGCAATTTCTTTGGTACTCACTGGCTGAGTCCAACTGAGTTGGGTATTTGCATTGGTTTTAGTGCTTTGATGTTTGTGTGGATTGAACTCGAAAAACTTTTCTTACGGTTGATGGGTAAAAAACCTGTTTAAAAGGCGAATTTTCACTCAAAGACGGTGGGCAGCGTCCATTTCAGGCATGTCTCACCGTCGTCCATTCTCTACTTGATTTGATTAGATTTGTTGCAAAAATCCGATTATCGTTTAGATGCTGCGGTTTAACTCCGAGTCCTACTGAATGCTCGCAAGCTATGACAACAAACCTTGGTGATTAGTGGTTGTCTTGCGAGTTTAGGAGGTGCTTATTTAACTCTAGTACAGGTAAGATTTTTTGCCGAGGGGATGAGTGCTGGTAAGGGATTTATTGCGATCGCAGCCTTAATTTTTGGCAGATGGCATCCTATAGGTAGTGCTTTGGCTAGTTTGCTGTTTGGGGCTACAGAAGCTTTACAATTGCGAATTCAGGTATTAGGGGATTTGTTAATACGTAGCGCGATAATTTTTGGGACAGAAGTGATAGAGAATCTACATTTTGACCCAGGAAATTCAATTTTTCTCCAGAAAATAAGGAGCTAAAACTTACGCCTTGACAAAATTGTCGAAATGTGCAGGTACGATCATGAGAAAGGTCATACTCTTCAATTAGGCGTTAAGCGTAGCTCTACTATAGGCGATCGCTCATCACCAGTGGCTTGGGAACACGGATAATATCTATTTAGGACTTACGCACTTTACAAATAAACTATTGTGTGCAGAATGCAAAGAGTGCCAACTTCGGTGTGGTTCTGCAATAGTCAGATTTCGCAAGAATTTTCCTCTATCTACTGGCGCATAAGTTGATTTTGCTTGCACCTAATTAAAGAAGGAATGGCAGCAAATAAGTCTGATTCATAAAATCGATTTTTGTCAATGCGTAAGTCCTACTATTGTTAAGCTATGCCTAAGGCTTGCGCCACGGCGATCGCTGCAATTCGCGGCGTCTGGGCAGGAGATACGGCACGCTGAGTCGTTTCACGACACACGCAAGAAACGCTCAACACGACATTTCAAGCATTTTATGTAAGAAGTCTATTTAGCTCCATTCGACATACAACTTTACTCGCGTGAGGTTTCTTATGAAAACAACAAATACTCATACGCAACAAAAAGCTCAAACGGAGAAATTGTCTAAACCTATTGTCGAGAAAATTGCCATTGTCGGTGGTGGACTTGGCGGTTTAGCGGCTGCTGTAGCATTGCAAAAACAGGGGTTTGATGTTCACGTTTACGAAAAAGCACAAGAATTCCGTCCTGCAGGTGCTGGTATCAGTCTTGCCCCAAACGGCTTAAACTGCCTTGCTGCTATTGAACCAAGCATAGTTGAGGATCTCAAACATGCGGGCTGCGACGTTCGTCAGGGAATTTTCAAAAAAATGACAGGAGAAATAATCCAGATTAACCCAATAAGAAGCAGGTATTTAGAGAAATACGGACAGCCATTGATAACGATTTGGTGGTGGCGCGTGCAACAAATCCTTGCATCAAAACTGCTACCAGAAACCATTCACCTCAATTATCGCTGTGTCGGCTTTGAACAGAATGATAAAGGTATGGAAATATACTTTGAAGATGGAAAAAAAGTATATGCAGATTTGCTGATTGGAGCTGATGGTTTACACTCAGCTGTCAGAGAAAAGTTAATTGGGGATGGAAAGCCTCATTATGTGGGAAGTATGATTTGGCGCGCTGTCATCAAATATAACTACGAGCGACTTAAGCCTGATGAAGTCGTTTCTATAAAAGGAAATAAACAGATAATGCGCCTTCTCAATGTAGGTGACGGATATATCTTTTGGGCTATTCGTAAGTTATCGCCAGATTTCTCTGTTTCCGACAGTGCTACTCTTGCCAAGTCTCGCGTTCTCAATGAACTTGCTGGCTGGGAAGAATCTTTGCGAGGACTCGTAGAAGCAACAGAAGCCGAGCAAATCTTAGAAGCACCTATTTGCGATAGAGCACCGTTAACCCACTGGAGTAAAGGCAGGGTAACACTCTTGGGAGATGCTGCTCATCCGATGGCACCTTCAATTGGACAGGGTGCTAGTACCACTTTTGAAGATGCATACGAACTTGCCCAATGCTTTTCTCAATCATCTAGCATTGAAGAAGCTCTTACTAGCTACGAGAAGCGTCGCATCGATCGCACACAAATTATCCAAACTCGCAGTGCATTGGCGGATATGCGCAGCTATGAAACCGACAGCGAAACATCTTCTAGGCAGACACAGGAGCAGCCACAAACGCAAACTGGTGAGGAGTTTCAAGATTGGCTTCATAATTACAAACCTTTTGTGACGAGTTTTGGAGTTTAGACTAGTTCGCGGTGCGAAACTGACGAGACAATCACGAAACAGTAC
>NZ_JCACKO010000130.1:0-2213 GCF_059505445.1 Brasilonema angustatum
TGGTGCGATTCGTTGCTAGTAGAATCACGGTAAACAGCCCGTACATACACTAGCCAATCTCTACGGAGATTGAACTTCGGACAGGATGAAGGTGAAAACCCTTCCCTCCAAACTCAGGAGTGACTCCTTATCTGCCCCTAGTGACCGAACTCGGAATTTCGGAGGCTAAAGCGGGGAACAGGGCGCAATCAGACGGCTGTTATGGGCTGACACTGGCGCTAACGGGGAGTGCACAAGATGAAACAGAACCTAAAAAAGCAACCCATTATTGAGCAGGGCATAACATTGAAAACCCCTGACTTCGCTAGAGTAAAAATCCCGCCGACTCATCATGTGAAGAGCGGCAAGAGTAAGGGGTTCTAGCGGTTGAATTGGTTCCATCTGACGGCACAAAGCAATCCCATTCGAGGAACGAATAAAAACGAATTAAAGGTCTTGGGAAAGGTCGAACCCCAGGTAAGTCAGACGAGCGACAGAATTCCTTTAATTCGGGTAGGACAGACCGTAATTGGTCTGAGGTGTTCAGAAAACAATCATTATTGTGTAGAGCATGGTTAGGCACAGTGAGTACACTAGTGAATCTTGGAGCAAATTACCCTGGAAGCAATTCCGGAGAAATCTGTTTCGTCTACAAGTTAGGTTGTTCAAAGCAGTTAAAGCAGGAGACATGCGGAAAGCGCGGGGACTCCAGAAGCTGATTCTGAAATCTAAGGCTGCGCGGTTACTGGCGATTAGACAAGTAACTCAGCTAAATGCTGGTAAAAAGACTCCAGGTATCGATGGGAAAGCGTCCCTCAACCTTGAAGAACGCTTTGCGCTTGAGGAACTCCTCAAGAAAAATTACCTTAATTGGCATCATAGCAAATTAAGACAGATTCCGATACCCAAGAAGGACGGCAAAACCAGAATTCTTAAAGTCCCTACTATTGCGGATAGAGCATGGCAATGCCTTGTGAAATACGCACTAGAACCAGCACACGAGGCAACCTTCCACGCAAGGAGCTACGGATTTAGAGCAGGACGTTCCGCGCAAGATGCGCAAAGACAACTGTTTAATAATCTAAACTCCAAAGCGAACGGAATAGATAAACGAGTAATCGAACTCGATATTGAAAAATGTTTTGACAGGATAAGCCACGCCGCTATCATGAGCAATCTGATAGCCCCAAAAAATCTGAAAATCGGCATATTCCGATGCCTAAAGGCAGGAACTAACCCCGAATTTCCAGAACAAGGAACTCCACAGGGAGGAGTGGTAAGTCCACTTTTAGCTAATATTGCGCTCAACGGGATAGAAAGTATACACAGATACCATAAAGACGGGTACAGGATTACTGAAAAAACCCCAATGATAAATATCTGTGAGCCATCAGTCCGATATGCGGATGACATGGTTATAATACTCCGACCCGAAGATAATGCAGAAGAAATACTTGAAAGAATAAGCCAGTTCCTTGCAGAACGAGGAATGAACGTCAGTGAAAAGAAAACCAAGATAACCGCAGCGACAGATGGCTTCGATTTTCTCGGCTGGCACTTTAAGGTGCAGAGCAACGGAAAGTTTAGAAGTACTCCCTGAGTGGACAACTTTAAAGCATTCCGTAAGAAAGTAAAAACTATCGTTAACTGCTCTAACTATGGTTCTGAGGTCAAAGCTGAGAAATTAGCCCCCTTGGTTAGAGGATGGAGGAATTACCATAAGTTCTGTAAGATGGATGGCACGCGTAACTCGCTCTGGCACATCAGCCACAGAACATTTAAGGTATTCAACAAGGAAGCAAAGAATAACCAACACTCTAGTAAGAAATTAATAGATAAGGCATTCCCAAAAGTTCCTTACTCCGAAAACGCATTTGTTAATGTCCAAGGTGAAAAATCACCTTTTGACGGAGATATAACGTACTGGTGGAGCGAGCGTAACAGCAAACTCTACGACGGCGAAACCTCTAAAGCTTTAAAACGGCAAAACCATAAATGTGGTCATTGCGGCATGAAGATGTTACCAGGTGAAACAGTCCACCTACATCACGTAGATGGTAACCACCAGAACTGGAAAACTAAAAACCTTCTAGCCATACATGAAAGTTGTCACGACTATATCCACATGAGCAAGGGAAAACCCTAGAACATCGGGAGCCGGATGCGTAGAAATACGCACGTCCGGATCTAACAGAGAGGTGCGGGAGATAATACTCCCCATCGACTCTAACAAT
>NZ_JCACKO010000131.1:0-2188 GCF_059505445.1 Brasilonema angustatum
AGGGAAGTGCGATTCGTTGCTTAGTGAATCACGGTAATCAGCCCGTACATAACTAAGCCAGTGAAATCTAGACAACTAGACACTGAACTCTCAGATTGATGTGGGTGAAAGCCCCACCCGCAAGATTCATGCGTGACTCCTCATCTGCCCACACTGAGTAAGCTCGATTCTTACAGAGTGAAGCTGGGAACAGGGCACAATCAGACTACCGTTATGGGTGGACACTGGTGCTAACAGGGAGTTCCCACGGTGAAACAGAGCCTAGAAAAGTAACCAAAGCTTAAGCGGGACATATCCTTTGAACCCGACTTTATCAGAGCAAGACCCGCAGCGTCTATTCCCTGATAGCTGTAAGAATCATGGGTTTGTGATGGTTAAATTGGCTACACCTAACGGAACAACTAATCATCTGAGGGAACGAATAAAAACGAATCGAAGGTCTTGGGGAGGTCGAATCCCAGGTAGGTAAGACGAGATACGGAAATCCTTTGATTTGGGTAGGATGCGGCGTAATTGCTGCAAGGTATTCAGAAAACATCTAACGGAGTAGAGCATGATTAGGCACAGTCATGAGACTAGTGAATCGTGGAAGAATCTAAACTGGAAGAAATTTCGGAAAGATTTATTTCGCCTACAATGTAGGGTGTTCAAAGCTATTCGAGACGGTAACAAGCGTAAAGCTTTGTCACTTCAGAAGCTTATTTTGAAATCCAAAGCGGCTAGATTTTTGGCGATTCGTCAAGTAACTCAACTAAACGTTGGTAAGAAGACGGCTGGAATCGACGGCAAAAAGTCCCTCACTTTCGAGGAACGATTTGAGCTAGTAAAAATGCTAAAAGCATCAAGTAACAACTGGTATCACCAAAAGTTACGTAGCATCCCCATCCCTAAAAAAGATGGCAGTATTAGAATGCTAAAAATTCCAACCATTGCAGACCGAGCTTGGCAATGCCTCGTAAAATTTGCACTAGAACCAGCGCACGAAGCAACATTCCACGAAAAGAGTTATGGATTTAGACCGGGACGTTCGGCGCATGATGCACAGAAAGTCCTATTCAATAACCTACGCTCATACTGTAGTGGAAGCAATAAGAGAGTTATAGAACTCGATATTGAAAAATGCTTCGACAGGATAAGTCACACCACAATAATGGAAAATCTTATTGCCCCTTTAGGTATAAAAATTGGGATATTCCGCTGTTTAAAAGCTGGGACAAATCTCGAATTTCCAGAACAAGGTACACCTCAAGGTGGTGTGGTAAGTCCGTTATTAGCAAATATCGCATTAAACGGAATCGAAAGTATTCATAAATACAAAGATGCAGGAAATGGAATAAGAGAAACATCAATCCGTTATGCGGATGACATGGTAATCATACTCCGACCTGAAGATAATGCGAACGAAATACTTGGCAAAATCAACGCATTCCTAGCAGCAAGAGGAATGAAAGTAAGTGAAAAGAAAACGAAGATAACTGCTTCGACAGATGGGTTTGACTTCCTCGGCTGGCATTTTAAAGTGCAGAGCAACGGTAAATTTAGAAGTACTCCCTCAGTGGAGAATTATAAAAAGTTCCGTCAGAAGGTAAAAGCCATCGTTAACTGCTCGAATTATGGTTCTAAGCTAAAAGCTGAAAAGCTAGCACCAATAGTTAGAGGATGGAGGAACTATCACCGCTTCTGTAAAATGAATGGGTCAAGATTCTCGCTTTGGCACACCAGACGCAGAGCATGGAAAGTTCTTAACAAGGAAAAGAGGAACGACAGAGAATCAACTTCAAAATTGATTGATAAAGCGTTCCCTGCGGTTCCTTACTCCGAGAACAAACACGTCAACGTCAAAGGAAATAAATCTCCTTTTGACGGAGATATAACTTATTGGTCCGAAAGGAATAGTAAGCTATATAACAACGAAACCTCTAAGGCACTAAAACGCCAAAACCATACATGTGGTCATTGTGGACTAAAATGTACCAGTGAAGAACGAGTACATCTGCACCACATCGACGGGAATCACAACAACTGGAAGACCAAAAACTTACTAGCTGTCCATGAATCTTGTCATGACTATATACACATGAGCAACGAGTGTAAACCCCAAGAATATCAGGAGCCGGATGCACGGAAACGCGCACGTCCGGTTCTAACAGAGAGGGACGGGGAATAATATCCCCTCTCGACTCTACCA
>NZ_JCACKO010000132.1:0-55255 GCF_059505445.1 Brasilonema angustatum
TTTCTATCCATGATTCTTTTATTCAGAATACCCGGAAAGTGACAGAAGAGGGCTATAGCGGTTCTCATTTGAATCACATACACCACCACGAATAATGTAGAGACGTAGCATGCTACGTCTCTACAGCTGTGTATTGTACGCAACTGAGAAGCGCTATAATTATCCAAGAGCACTACGCACCAAAATCACAGTGCAATGACTCTTACGAGAAATTGTCTCTGGTATATTTCCTTTGATTGCCTGTTGCAAAAGCTTTTCACGGCTAGCCCCTAGAACAATAACATCACTTTGGTCTTTTTCGGCACACTCAATGACAGCTTCACACACAGAATCGGCGCGAACTGGAGTTGCCATGACATGAGCACCGACTTTACGCTTGAGAAAGCGGACAGATGTTTCTAATGGCTTTGTATCAGGAGTAGAGCCATTCGGCTGGAAGACTTGACAGACTTTAATTTCCGGCGTTGAACTTAAAGAAGCAAGCGCAGGTAAAAGTTGAAGGGCTTGACGGGAGTTAGGACCTCCAGCTACTGATAATAACCAACGGTTAAAAGCTATTGTGCCATTCAACTTCACTAAGACAAGATCACAAGTAGCCTGACGAATGACAGTATCTACCACTCGGCTAAATACTCGTCCTGGTGTAGAAGTCTTGCCTTTCCAACCCATCAAAACTAAGTCAATGTGTCGTTCTCTGACAGTTTCTAAAATTGCTCTGGCGATATTATCAGCAGCTCGTATCTGTGTATGAACGGGAATCTGCTTTTCTTGCCCAAGTTGCAGCGCTTGATCTAAAAGATGATGACTATCAGTCGTTTGCACTGGTGTTTGAGCCGGGTTGCAACCGCGCGGCACGAGAATCACTTGCAGGCATTCTAATTCATAATTACGCTCTTTAGCTATTGCCAGCGCCATCTCAAGTAGAGTTTGTGCGGTGCTAGGATGCGAAAGTGGTACTAATAATCGTCCTTTGCCTGTTGCTGGAGAACGGGTTTGGTAAACGACGTACGAAGGTTTCGCTTTGGATCGCACCTTAAAAGTCTTGCCATTCAATTGTTCTGCTTCTACACGAATGATATCGCTACGTGTAATAATTCCAACTAGTTTGCTGACTTCTGTTACTGGTAGACAGTTGAGGTTATGACGGTTGAGTAGATGTAGAACATAAGCCAGCGTATCTTGTGGACTCACTGTTACAGGTTCGGGTGTCATGACTTCGCTGATTGGTGTATTTCCACCTGATGGAAGTGAGGCAATATTTGCGACATCTTTCTGAGTTACCATACCAACAACTTTGCGACCATCAATAACAGGAAAGTTGCGATGCTGTGAATGAGAAAAAGCCTGTAGTGCTTCCTCAACGCTCATCTGGCTAGATAATGTTTCCACACGATTCTGCATCACATCTACTGCATTGAGCTGCGATAACAATCCCTCTTTTTTTGGCTCTTGTTCTATGTGAATACCACTAAGCTCTAACAAATGATCGTAAAGCGAACCAGCCGCCACCTTTTCCGCCACCAAATAAGCAATAACCGCACCAATCATCAGCGGTAATACCAAATTAAAATCTGTCGTCATTTCAAAGACGATGATGATACTTGTGATTGGGACTCTAGCTACAGCACTCAAAAACGTCCCCATCCCTGCTAAAGCATAGGTTGTGGGAGAAGTAATTCCTAATAAACTATGTTCTGCGATTCCCACTAAATAACCAAGAGCAGCTCCCAAAAGCATCGGGGGAACTAACAACCCTCCCGGAGCTCCTGAACCGTATGCTATTAATACCAAAACAAACTGAGAAACGAAAGCGACCAGAGTTACACCAACGCTGAGTTCACCCGCAGTCAAAGTTTCCCGTAATCCCGCTGTATCCCGAAAAGGCGCTGGCAAAAGAGCGGCTATTATACCGCAAATTAACCCAGCTAACCCCACTCGCAGAGGTAATCCAAACCGTAACCAACGGTTGTTAAATTTTATAGAAGCGATAATTCCTTTATTAAACAGTCCACCGAACAACCCTGCTAATACTCCCAAAGCCAGGTAGAAAGGAATTTCTGGAAGTGAAAAATTGGTTTGTAGTGCAGTTAACTCTAAGACTAAGCTATGTCCTCCCAGCCATCGGGAAATCACCGCACCAATGAAAGAAGCGAGTATTGCTGTACCTAGAGTAAAGCCAGAGACATCTTGAAGCAGTTCTTCGACAACAAACAGAAAACCGGAAATTGGGGCATCGAAAGCTGCAGCTAAACCAGCTCCCGCACCTGCTGCAATAATTTGGCGACGGTAATCAGGGGAACTTGGAAACAAGCGATTGAGTTGATTGGCGATCGCAGCTCCCACCTGTAGCGTTGGACCTTCCCGACCTAAAGGCAAACCCGAAGCTAATGCTATCATTGCGCTAAATAGCTTAACTATTGCTACTCGCAAATTCAGCGACACTGGCACCTTGGCAAGTACTGCCTTAACTTGTGAAATCCCACTACCAGAAGCCTCAGGAGCCATTCGTTCCACCAACCAACCAGACAGCAGTCCGCCGCCTAAGCCAATTGCTGGTAGTACTAACCAAGCTGGTAATACATGAGTCATATGGACTCGCCAGCCACCTAAAAAACCCACACCTTGCTTTAACAAAACTGCTGCTAACGCTGACACTAAACCAATCAGACAAGCTTGAAAAATAGCAAAGCGTTTAGGTTGCAAAAGTTGCCGATAAAGCCTGAGCCAAAGAATTTTTCCCCTGATTAGCATCTTGTTGAAAATTACTTCTGATATACAGAAGTTTGAATTTGAAATTCACTGTTTGTTATCCTGAGCTTCTCACGAAAAAATGAAAACAAGATGAAAAATTTATCTTTCAAAAGATAGATATTTATTTGAAAGCAAGGGTGTGAGAGTGTGGGGGTGTGGGGGTATGGGGGTAAGGAGAAAAATAACCGTAATACCAAGTTGCCTTATGTTGTAGTAATTTGTGGTTAGGGGAGATTGCTTCGCTCCACTGTGTTCCGTATGCCCTCCGGGCACGCTGCGCTAACGCAATGACAGATGCTACGTTTGATTGCAACTTGGTATAAATTACTTTCTTTCCACTACCCCCCCTACCCCCTTACACCCCTATTTGTTGCAAAGGGAGTCGCACTGCAAATGTAGTACCTATTCCCAACTGACTTTGTACGGAAATACTGCCTTTGTGCGCTTTTGCGATCGCACCAGCAATTGCCAATCCCAATCCAGAACCGCCAGAGGTACGAGAGCGATCTTTATTGACTCGGTAGAAGCGGTAAAAAATCCGACATTGATGTTCTTTGGCAATACCTATTCCCGTATCTTGCACTTGAATTAAGGCATAGCGTTCGCTATGTTCCAGAGAAACTGTTACGCTTCCATTCTTTGGCGTAGCTTGAATTGCATTCACAATTAAGTTAGAAATTAAGCGATAAAGCTGTTCTTCGTTTGCGAAAACGTAAAGTTTTTCTTGCGTCTGCACCTGCGTCAACTTCACTTGCGCCTCGACTGCTAGAAATGCCAGTTCCTCAACTAAGTCGCTGATTAAATCGTTGAGACAGCAAGATTGATATTCTCTTGTTTGTTGTTGCTGATCTAGTCTCGCCAACAGCAGCAAATCTCCCACTAATTGGGATAGCCTGGTGTTTTGCCGCTTGAGGACTTGTAGAATATCACCAGTTGCTTGTGGAGACATAGACTTAAAGTCCTGTTGTCCAGACAATCTAAAAGCAGCATCGATAGTTGAGCGCATAGCCGCTAAAGGCGTGCGAAACTCATGGGCTGCATCGGCGGTGAACTGTTCCATTTGGTGGTAAGAGCTATAAACAGGCTGCATTGCTAAACCTGCTAAGCACCAACTACAAATAGCAATTAAAATCATAGTAATAGGCCAGCCTAATAACAAAGTTAATCTCAAGGCTGCCAAATGCTGATCTAAATCTTTGAGACTTCGCCCCACTTGCATGTAACCGGAAAGCTGGTTGTGAGTGTACAGTGGTAAAGTTATTTGACGATAGCGAATGCCTGATTTGTTTTTTAGCGATAAGCCGGAGGCTTGACGCTGCGCGTATCGCCAATGTTTTGTTGGTGAAGTTACTGGCAATTCCTCAAGGCGCGTCCCTGCTAAGGCGATCGCTCTTCCTGCGCGATCCAACAAGCGCATATAGTAATGAACACTATCTGCTGCTTCTGAAATCTGGTTTTTCATGACGACTGTTTGAGTCAAGCAATCTGCTTGAGTCACACACAGTTCTAAAGAAAGTTGCTTAGCAAGTTGTTGTAAATGTTCGGGTTGCTGCGAAACAGGTTCAATACTTTTATGTAGTGTATTTGCTACCGACTCCAGCCCTTGGTCTATAGTTTCCCGGTAAGCATGAGCAACTACATGATACACTCCTAAACCAGATGCACCCAAAATACATCCCATAACAAGCGCATACCAGGCAGCTAGTCGCAAGCGAGTTAGGCGAAAGAGTTGATTGCGTTCCATTTAAGCGTTCAGACGATAGCCCACACCATAGATTGTTTCAATCAAAGATTCGCTTTCTACTTCTCCAAGTTTACGTCTGAGTAAACGAATTTGTGCAGCTACGACATTGCTAACTGGTTCTACACCAATTTCCCAAAGCTGATTGATAATTTGGTCGCGGGTGACAATTTGGTTATGATGCTTGATCAGGTATTCCAGCAGTTGAAATTCTTTGAAGGTTAAGGAACTTATCTGCTTGTTGCCGTTAGGATATTCATGAGTCACCTCATGGGTGCTATAGTTCAAAGTGAGACAACCTACCTGGAAATGATCAGGTTGGATCACAGGCGATCGCCGCCGTAATGCTCGTAACCTTGCCAGCAGTTCTGCCATGTCAAAAGGCTTGATCAGATAATCATCCGCCCCTGCATCCAGTCCGATAATCTTTTCTTCGAGTCGGTCTTTTGCAGTCAACATCAAGACAGGAAGAGAATTGTTTTGCTGACGTAGCTTTTTACACAAATCTAAACCTGACAATCCTGGCAGCATCCAATCAACAATCGCCAGTGTGTACTCACTCCATTTGCTTTGCAGATATTCCCAAGCTTGAGAACCATCAACAAACCAGTCTACTACATACGCTTCATGATTCAGAACTTGTTTAATTGCGGAGCCTAAATCTGGTTCATCTTCAACTAATAGCAATCTCATATAGGAATATCGTCTCCACGCGGCGGTGCTACCTATCAAATTAATGTCTGGTCTTACCTCATCAAACAAATCTTTGGGTTCATATCTTTCTCCTAGCAGGAAGCGGTTGACACTGTCATGGGACAAACCTTCAAATAACTCTGCGCGCGCGACAGCAGCCCCCATACTTGGGTTCAGCGATCACAAACCAGGTGTAGGTGTTTAGGTCACATTCAGCAGCAGAGGGCTTGGTGGTTAAACTGAAGCGTTCGATACCTGCGTACAGAGGACAAGAGACATATTTTACATAAATTTGTGCTTTTGTCAATGCGTAAGTCCTATTCCTGTTGCGTTGGTCGGATCAAAATTTCATTCACGTTGACGTGAGGCGGTTGGGTAACGGCATAGGCGATCGCCCGTGCAATATCTTCCGGTTGCAGTGGAGTGACGGCTTTGAACCTGGCTTCGAGCGCCTGTTTCGCAGCCGGATCGCTGATGTTGTCAACAAATTCGGTGGCAACCAGACCGGGTTCAATAATCGTGACGCGAATATTGTGTTTGTGAACTTCCAGCCGCAGAGCTTCTGAAATCGCATTTACGCCCCATTTGGTGGCGCTGTACACACCCATGCCCGCCCGTGTAATCCGTCCGGCAACGGATGAAAGATTGACCACATGCCCAACGCCCTGTGCTTTGAAGATAGGCACAACAGCATGAGTCGCATACAACAATCCCAAAACGTTCAAGTCGAACTGTCGCCGCCACTCTGCTGGATTGCCATCCTCAATCGTTCCCAATGCTCCCATGCCCGCATTATTCACAAGAATATCGATTCGTCCCAAAGTTGTGTTGACATGACGCACCAGCTCGTTCACTTGGGTTTCATCGCTGATATCCGTGACAATTGGTAAAGCCTTCCCACCAACCGCTTCAATTTTTTGTGCAACTTCGTTCAATCGCTCGATTCGACGAGCCGTGATCGCCACCTGTGCGCCTTCTTCTGCAAGAGCGATCGCCGTCGCCGCCCCAATTCCCGAAGATGCACCTGTAATAATTGCCACCTTTGCGTCTAATTTGCCTGCCATCATTTCCTCCTGATAATTTTCTGATGCTTGATGATTGAACTCACTCTCTAGTAACTGTAGCCCATCACTACCAGCTTCAGCCGAGCACCACTGACCGCGCTTTCTTTCAGTGGCTGAAGGGTTTTAACGCATTTCGGCGGAATTTCCCATCCGCCGTGCGGTGGGGATGGATAGCCGGGAAATTGTGAGGTACATCCTTTATGGATGTCCGAGCAATTTACATGTTTGTCCAGAATAACTTTACTAGTAAATGTAGATAGTAGTAAGATATATAAATCAAGGAGGTGATATTGAGTGCTACACAAAGCTGTACAAGTTCGTCTATACCCGTCTGAACAGCAACAAATACTACTAGCTCAAACATTTGGATGTTCGCGTTGGTGGTGGAATTATGCTTTGAATAAATCAATTGAAGTTTATAAAGAAACGGGTAAAGGGCTTAGTCAGGTAGCACTCAACGCACTTCTACCTAAGCTCAAAAAAGAAAAAGATACGGAATGGTTGGCTGAATGTTATAGCCAAGTTTTACAAGCTACAACGCTGAATCTAACTACAGCATATAAAAACTTTTTTGCAGGTAGGGCGAGATTTCCTCGTTTCAAATCTAAAAACGGTAAACAGTCAATTCAGTATCCTCAAAACGTCAAAATTGTAAATGGTAACGTCAAGCTTCCAGGTAACATTGGAGTTGTCAAAGCCAAAATACATCGACCTATTGAAGGGGCTATTAAAACCGTCACAATTAGCAAAACTCCATCAGGAAAATACTTTGGTTCTATCCTGACTGAGACAGAGGGTGAAAATCCAATTATCTCGGAGGGCAAGATTTACGGTATTGACCTGGGATTGAAACACTTTGCTGTTGTTACTGATGGCGAAAAAGTTTCAAAATATGATAATCCCAAACATCTTGCTAAACATGAAAGGAATCTCAAACGCAAGCAGCAAAAGTTAGCACGTAAGGTCAAGGGAAGTAATTCACGGTTCAAGTATAGAAAAGTTGTTGCCAAAGTATACGAACGGGTTAGCAATTCGCGGCAAGATTTTCTGCATAAACTTAGTTATAAGTTGGTCAGCGATAGCCAAGCTGTCATAGTAGAGAATCTTCATGTTAAAGGCATGGTTCGTAATCACAATTTGGCAAAAGCAATATCTGATTGTGGATGGGGAACATTCACTAACTTTCTAGCTTATAAGCTGGAACGCAAAGGTGCAAAGTTAGTTGAGATTGATAGGTGGTTCCCTAGTTCTAAGCTCTGCTCTAATTGTTTCTACAAGATGGGTGAAATGCCACTAGATGTAAGGGACTGGACTTGTCCTCACTGCGGCACTCATCATGACCGTGATGGAAATGCAGCCATCAATATTAGAGCAGAGGGAATCAGAATGCTAAAGGCGGAAGGTTCAGCCGTCTCTGCTGTAGGAGGGGAAGTAAGACCAAAGCTTGGACGAAAGTCTAATCTAAGGCATTCGCCTATGAGTACAGAAGCCCCGTCCGCCTATGCGGCGGGGTAGTTCACTGCTCGCTTTTACCATCTAGAACATCCGTCGCCTATCTTTGCGTGAAATATAAAGAAATGTCAAAAATTTTCTGCAACAATAGAAATCACTTGTAAAGCCGCTATTGTCGGATTTAAAAACACTATAATTGGAGTTTATGGGTAGGCAACGAGTTCTTTCCGGAGTTCAACCAACTGGCAATTTACATTTAGGCAACTACTTGGGTGCAATTCGCAATTGGGTAGAAATCCAAAGCCAGTATGACAATTTTCTCTTCATAGCTGATTTACACGCGATTACTGTGCCCCACGAACCAGCAACGCTGGCAGCTAATACCTATACTCTAGCTACTTTATATCTGGCTTGCGGACTTGATCTCAACCACTCTACTATCTTTGTGCAATCTCATGTTTCTGCCCACAGTGAACTGACTTGGTTGTTTAACTGCATCACGCCCCTCAATTGGCTGCAAGACATGATCCAGTTCAAGGAAAAAGCAGTCAAACAAGGAGAAAATGTGAATGTTGGCTTGTTGGACTACCCAGTGCTGATGGCATCTGATATTTTGCTTTATAAACCAGATAAAGTGCCAGTTGGTGAAGATCAAAAGCAACATTTGGAACTGACGCGGGATATCGTCAACAGGTTTAATCACTTCTTTGCCAAACCGAAGCAACCTGTGCTCAAGTTACCAGAACCTTTGATTCGTAAAGAAGGTGCAAGGGTGATGAGTTTAACGGATGGTACTAAGAAAATGTCGAAGTCCGATCCGTCTGAGTTGAGTCGGATCAACTTGCTAGATTCACCTGATGAGATTACAAAAAAGATTAAGCGCTGCAAAACTGATCCGATTCGCGGTTTGGAGTTTGACAATCCAGAACGTCCAGAAAGTAACAATTTGTTAACTCTGTATATGCTGCTTTCTGGAAAAACGAAGCAAGAGGTAGCGGCTGAGTGTCAGGATATGGGCTGGGGGCAATTTAAACCTTTGTTAACGGATACGACGATTGAAGCCCTCAAACCCATCCAAGAAAAGTATCAGGCGGTGATGAACGACAAAGGTTATCTGGAGTCTGTGTTGCGGGATGGAAAGCAAAAAGCAGAGGCGATCGCCAACCAAACTCTCAATGAAGTCAAAGCTGCGATGGGTTACTCTATACCCCTATAAGGTTTTCTCATCAGGTTGTCTTGTGTTATAGCTGTACCATTAGACAGAAATGGTCGTTTTTTATGCTGGATACGATAACTCCAACAGCTTTAACTTCTTTTCGTACAGCTGCGAAAACAGGTAAATTCCTGATTACCGCCGAGGTGACACCACCCAAAGGCGGTAATCCAGAACACATGATCCAAATGGCGGCGACTCTTAAGGGGAGGGTTCATGCCGTCAATATTACTGATGGTAGCCGCGCAGTATTACGGATGTGTTCATTAGCCGCATCGGCAATTTTGTTACAAAATGGCGTTGAGCCGATTTGTCAGATTGCTTGTCGCGATCGCAACCGTATTGGCTTACAAGCCGACCTTATGGGCGCTCATGCTCTAGGTATTTATAACATCCTAGCTTTGACTGGCGATCCTGTGAAGGCAGGTGACCATCCCGACGCTAAAGGCGTGTTCGACTTGGAAGGAGTGCGGCTGCTGCAACTGATTCACAAACTCAATCAAGGCATTGACTGCAACGAAAAACCTCTGACTGATGGTGCGCTGGATTTATTTCCAGGTGCAGCAGTCGATCCGCAATGTGCAAGTTGGTCTGGTTTACAAAGTCGATTTGAGCGCAAATTAGCAGCGGGGGCGCAGTTTTTTCAAAGTCAATTGATTACAGACTTTGAGCGGCTAGAAAAGTTTATGGACAAAATAGCTGCAGGCTGTGATAAACCAATTTTGGCAGGAATTTTTCTGTTGAAATCAGCGAAAAATGCTCAGTTTATCAATCGGTGTGTACCAGGTGTGAATATTCCTGACCACATAATTGATAGGTTAGCGCAAGCAAAAGATCCACTTGAAGAAGGAATGAAAATTGCTGCTGAACAAGTCCAAATCGCACGTCAATTGTGTCAAGGTGTGCACATGATGGCAGTGAAGCGTGAAGATTTGATTGTGCCAATTTTGGATATGGCGGGTGTTGGGGTAGTGAACAAATGATAGTCTAAGCCGGAGTAGACGCTTGGTAGAGACGCGAGATTTCGCGTCTCTACAACTTGGGGAGATAATACGAGCAAAATACATTCTTGACATCACCTTCCAGGTTCCTCGTTTCCATGCGACTCATGGGAATGCCTCAAAGGAAGGAAGTTCCGTCTCCCAATGATTATATTGAGGCTCTGCCTCAAGTTATGCATTCCCTGCCTCCAGCCAAGGAACGAGGAAAAAAATGTAAACTAAGTTTTTATAAATAGCTAAAAAATGCTTCCTAAAGAGAAAGATTTTATCCTCAAAGAAAAAGTAAAACTGTATAACAATATTGCCAAGATAAACGACTGTGAAGGTCGCCTACTGGCATCATTGGAAATTTATCCCACGCCACGCATTATTTGGGAATTTGAAATCCTTGGCAATGTTCAGTGTAATTTTCCTTCACTCTCACTTGACTCAAACACAAAAAATCCGTTGATTGGACACTGTTTTTCCATAGAACAGCCGATATGTACTGACGACTCTTGGAATGCTGTTGGACCACTCAGAGCTATAAGGGGTAATACGACTCAGGCTGTTTATGGTGACATGGAGGATACAGCACATAAATTTATCTTTTACCTGCCTAATACTCGCTTTCAGTACAAGAGTGTCCGCCAAGAAATATTAATAAAAACCCTAAAAGAGGTTGGCAGTGATACAGAAGTTGGTTGGGATAACGGAGGTAGGTACGTACAATCAGCTATAGATAATATTTGGAGTATTCGCTTAGATATACGGACTGATGCACTAAATTGGCTTAACCCCCAAAATCGGAACACAGGTAGCCTCATTACTACAGTTGGAACTCTTTACCAACCAAAAGATAAGTCGATAGAACCTGAAACCTTATCTGAACTTCAAACTATTACACTCAGCAATGCTTTAGAGCAGCTCAAACATCTTTGCTTGTTTGTGTCTTATCCCAACGGCGGCTATATTGATCCTCTTTTGATTGAAGGTTACGAGTATACTCAAAACCGATCACATCCCATTCAAACTTCTTGTGCAGTTGCTCTGACATTTCAAACGACTCCACTAAAACAATTGTGTTATTCATGGGTGACTGTAGACAGCGACTTGAAAGTGTACATGGAGTGCTTCCCGGCTTTTGAGCGCATGATGCAAAACCTAACATGGAGAGAAACTATTGACTTTACACTCACTCAGTATTTTCAAGCAACGCGACCAGGAATGCGTTGGCAAGTTGTAGCAAGTGCTGTAGGGGCTGCCCTTGAGCGGTTAAGTTATATCATTCTGGTTGAGGAAGAAACTAATGCCGCAAGAAAGACTGATTGCGAGTTACTCTTTGCTACAGAAAACAAACAACGTCAAGAGGCACAACGACGCTGGAATTTGGGTAAAAATCTGGGACAGGAGAATATTACTGTAACTGGCAAACGTCTAAGATTGTTACTCGAACGCATAGGTTTAACTAAGAGTAAAGGATATAACGACATAGACGATGTACCTTCGTTTCTTGAAGTGCGAAATGATGCAGTTCACCCTAGAGTTGGCAGCATGACAATTGAACAGCGCTGGAAGTTTATAAAACAAGCAATTCAATGGATTGATGAAGTTTTGCTATGGCGATTAGGTTATAGCGGCAAATACTTGGATCGTACACAACAGTGGGAGTCATCTACACTTCCCCGTTATGACCTAAGTTTACGTGATTTAAGTTAGTAAGTTTGCTCACTCACAGCTTTCATTGTTTGTACTAAACAAGTTACTGAGGAAGCGGCAAAACTTAACTTCATACATCAAGACTACGCCACAGCATATCCCGTATACTGTCTCAGTTCCGGTTCTCGAAATCCTAAGACAATGTGAATCTCAGGGATTCCAGCTTCTGTCAAATCTTTGGCAATACCGTGTTCAGTACCATCCCGCTGAATCCAGAGTTTGTTGTTGATAATGTCGATGTGAATAATACAGCCGTGAACTCGGCGTTAGCGCAGCGTGCCGCAGGCATTCGCCATCCCACATTCACCAGTAAATATCGGTCGTTCTTGCGATCAAAGACGACTTCGGTTTGAATCTCACCGTAAGCGTAAGGAACAGCAGCACATATCACCTATCATTTCCGGAACTGGCTATTTTGGCAAGAATTAGTTAAACTCACATGATTAAATTTGAGACTCAGGGCTGCAAACCAGCAACACTTAACTAGGGTACTGATGTGGGAAACAAAATTCAACTGATAGACAGGATACGACTGGCTTTTGCTGTGTCAGTCGCAAAAAGCGTTACTTTTGGAGTGCGATCGCTGCGCTTGGGTGCGGCGAGTGTTTTACCAGGTTCTCTGGCGCGTCGCATTGAACCCCGATTGTTGCAGTTATTAACTCAACAAGTCAAAAACGGAGTCATTTTAATTGCTGGTACTAATGGCAAAACAACCACATCGCTGCTCCTATGCTCAATTCTAGAACGCAAAGGGTATCGTGTTGCTCACAACTCTACAGGCGCAAATCTAGAAAATGGCTTGATGACAGCACTGCTGGAAAACACTAACTTAGTCGGCGGACTAGATGTTGATTACGCGATTTTAGAAGTCGATGAAAATATTCTACCGAAGATTCTCGCACCAATTCAACCTAAGATAATCCTCTGTTTAAACCTGTTCCGCGATCAACTCGATAGGTATGGAGAAGTTGACACAATTAGTAAGCGTTGGACAAAAGTTATTTCTACCCTTCCAACAGAAACAGTAGTCATTCCGAATGCTGATGATCCAACTTTATCTTATCTTGGTCAACAGTTACCCCAACGGGTGTTATTCTTTGGCTTGAATGAGCCAGAAAATTATTTAGATGAAATTCCTCACGCTGTTGATTCTATATTTTGTCCTAATTGCGGACACTCGCTAGATTACAAAGGTGTTTACTTGTCTCATTTAGGAGATTTTCACTGTCCTAAGTGTGGCTTTAATAGAAGTCAACCCGCGCTTGATAGCCGCGAATTTCCACAAATACTTGTAGGTTTATACAACAAATATAATACTTTGGCAGCCGTTACCGCTGCGATAGAATTAGGAGTTGATGAAGCGACTATTCTGGATACGATTAACAACTTTCAAGCTGCATTTGGTCGGGCTGAAGAATTAGAAGTTAATGGTAAACGGGTAAGAATTTTGTTATCAAAAAATCCTGTGGGGACGAATGAAACAATTCGCGTTGTGACTCAAAGTCTTGACAAAACGACGCTGCTTGTGTTGAATGACAGAACACCCGATGGAACTGATGTATCTTGGATTTGGGATGTCGATACAGAGAAATTGGTAGAACGGGGAGGGACTTTAGTTGTGAGTGGCGATCGTCTCTATGACATGGCGCTACGTCTGCGTTACAGCGAAAAGACTCCTGAAAGTGACTTCAATTTAATTGTCGAAGAAGATTTACGGCAAGCAATTGCAACGGCGTTAGAACACACACCAGAAAATGAAACCTTGCATATATTACCCACCTATTCTGCCATGCTGGAAGTGCGAGAAGTGCTAACAGGCAGAAAAATTCTCTAAATTGGTTATAGGCTTGTAGTGAGTACTTAAGCACTTACTACGGGAGCATCCCAAATGTGCAAGTTTACTGTCATGCTGAACGAAGCGTAGACGCCGAAGGCGGCTTCCCGAAGGGTAGCGTAGTGAAGCATCTCGCCAGATTCTTCGCTTCACTTCGTTACGTTCAGAATGACAAACAGAGGTATTTTTGCCAAATTGGGATGCTCCCCTTACTACGAACCTATTATCATTTTGAATTTTGTTAGCGTAGCCAGACGTAGTCCTTGAGGGAATTTTTTCTATGCTTATTCAACACTTTCAAATGCTTGCAAATTACAACACTTTAGCAAACCGAAAAGTCTATGAAGTTTGTTCCCAACTTTCGGATGTAGAACGCAAGCGAATTAGACAAGCTTTTTTCAAAAGTATTCATGGGACGCTGAATCATATTATGGTGGGCGATCGCATCTGGATGGGACGCTTTGAAGGCAAACAAATGCCCTCTACCAATCTCGATGCTATCCTGTATGGGGACTTTGATGAGTTGCGCTCAGTTCGTGTCTTAGAAGATGAGCGCATAGAAGCTTTCATGTCTAAGTTAAGTCAGGATTTCTTGACCAAAACTATCAGCTACGTGAATAGTCAGGGTAAGCTTTATACTGATCCGCCTAACTTATTGCTAGCACATTTTTTTAACCACCAAACACACCATCGCGGTCAAATTCACGATATGCTAACCCAAACCGAAATTGCTCCACCAGTTTTGGATATGCACCGGATTCTCCGACCGTAGTACAGGAAAACGATGAATTCTTATGAAAGTTATTGAGTAATTTGGCTATCTTTTTCCGGTAAAAGGTATATTACTCCAGAAATGATTGTGAAAACAACAGAAATCCAGAAAGCAATTATGGAAGGTAATTGCCATACTTGGGGTAGAGGCGCGATCAAAAGTGCGATCGCCACAATTTGACTAACTGTTTTAAGTTTCCCCCAAATATTCGCCCCCGTAACCTTGGTTTGACTGACGCGCCAACCTGCAATAGCCAACTCTCGTCCCAAGATTAGAAACACTCCCCAAGCAGGGACTTTTCCTAGTTCAATTAAAGCTAGTAACGGCGCAAGTACCAGCAATTTATCAACTAAGGGGTCAAGAAATTTACCCAAGTCGCTGATTTGGTTAAGCTTCCGCGCCAAATAGCCGTCTAACCAATCAGTCAGGGAGGCGACAAGAAAAATTGCTAAACAAATCCATCTGGCTTGAGGTGTGGGGTTATACAAGCCATAAAGTAGAAATGGTATCCCTAGAAGGCGAGAGAAGGTAATCCAGTTAGGTAAAGTCATAAACAATTCAAAATTAAAAATTCAAAATTAGGAAACGATTATGCTGATAATCCGTCTAGTTGCTAACTACAGGTGTAACCGCGATAGATGAGATGAGGGGGATAAGGGGACAAGGGGATTAGGAGAATATACACTCTTGAGTGATGACTAATTCTAAAAAATAATATGACTCAACAAATAGATTCTCAAGTGAGAATAGAACGCGACTCGATGGGCGATCGCCAATTACTTAGTACCAATTACTACGGAATTCAAACACTACGAGCCACAGAAAACTTTCCTATTAGCGGTATTAAACCTTTAGCTACTTACGTAGATGCTGGCATTATTCTTAAAAAAGCGACAGCAATTGTCAATGGTGAACTCGGTTGTATTTCCCAAGATATTAGCAAAGCAATTATACAAGCTGCAGATGAAGTGCTTGCTGGAAAGTTTCGCAACCAATTTGTGGTAGATGTCTACCAGGCTGGTGCGGGAACTTCTCACCATATGAATCTTAACGAAGTCTTAGCAAATCGCGCTTTAGAAATTCTCGGTGAAGAAAAAGGCAATTACAAGTGCGTTAGTCCCAACGACCACGTCAATTACGGACAGTCTACCAATGATGTGATTCCGACAGCAATTCGTATTGGTGGCTTATTGGCATTATCAAAAACGCTACATCCGGCTTTAGAAAAGGCAATTGCAGCATTAGAAGAAAAAGCCGAAGAATTTCAAGATGTCGTCAGATCTGGCAGAACCCACATGCAAGATGCTGTACCGGTGCGTTTGGGTGAGAATTTTCACGCTTGGGCATACATTCTGACTGAACATCAAAACCGCATCTACACCGCCTCTTCTGATTTGATGGTGCTTGGTTTGGGAGGAAGTGCAGCGGGTACAGGGTTGAATACTCATCCTCAGTATCGTGCCCGTGTGGTAGATACGATATCAGATTTGATAAATCTCCCTTTGGAACCAGCACCTCACCTGATGGCTGCAATGCAGAGTATGGCACCATTCGTTCATGTTTCTGGTGCTTTACGCAACCTAGCTCAAGACCTAGTTAAAATATCTCATGATTTGCGTCTGATGGATTCGGGACCAAAAACTGGTTTAAAAGAAATTCAACTACCACCAGTGCAACCGGGTTCCTCGATTATGCCAGGAAAGTACAACCCAGTCATGGCAGAAATGACATCAATGGTGTGTTTCCAGGTGATGGGTTACGATAGTGCGATCGTCCTTGCTGCACAAGCCGGACAATTAGAACTAAATGTGATGATGCCTCTGATTGCTTATAACCTGATTCACAGCATCGAAATTCTTGGTAACACCATCGCCGCACTCACCGAACGCTGCATCAAGGGCATTACTGCCAATCAGGAACGTTGTTTAGCATACGCCGAAGGCAGTTTAGCTTTAGTGACAGCATTAAATCCTCACATCGGTTATTTGAATGCAGCTGCTGTGGCGAAAGAATCTTTAGAAACTGGTAAGTCTTTGCGGCAGATTGTCACCGAACGCGGTTTCATGAGTGAAGCAGAATTAGCCCAAGTATTAAACTTGGAACAAATGAGTGCAATTATGCCTCTAAATATACTAGACGGCACATCGGATTAGAGAACAAAGAAGGAAGATAAAAGAAACAACTCTTCCTTCTTTAGTTTTTCTTATTCGTTCTTGATTTAACTATGCAGACTCAAACACCATCCGTCAGCTTAATTCGCGCCACTTCCTACGAACAGGAAGCACTCCGGGAATCTTTAGAAACACTGCTGGAACCTTTAGGAGGAATGGCGGCGTTTGTCAAAAGTGGAAACCGCGTCTTACTGAAACCCAACCTGCTAACAGGCGCACGTCCCGGCAAAGAATGTACAACTCGTCCAGAACTGGTTTATGCAGTCGCCCAGATGGTTATAGAAGCAGGGGGTAAACCATTTTTGGGGGATAGTCCCGCTTTTGGTAGCGCCAAGGGAGTTGCACTCGCAAATGGTTATCAGCCTATTTTAGAAGAACTGAACCTTGCGATCGTCGATTTTCAGGGCAAGCGCTACCAAACCGTCAGCGAAGACTTTGATCATCTGCTACTGTGCAAAGAGGCGATGGAAGCGGATGTTGTGATTAACCTACCCAAAGTAAAATCCCATGCCCAATTGGTACTAACTTTGGGAGTCAAAAACCTGTTTGGTTGTGTTCCAGGCAAGATGAAAGCTTGGTGGCACATGGAAGCGGGAAAAGACGCAAATCGTTTTGCTCAAATGTTGGTGGAAACCGCCAGGACAATTAATCCTGACTTGACTATACTTGATGGCGTGATTGCTCATGAAGGCAATGGTCCAAGTGGTGGTGAACCCCGTCCACTGGGCATTTTAGCCGCATCACCAGATGTCTTTGCCTTAGATCGTGCAATGGTGGAAATCCTCAATGTTCCACCAGATCAAGTACCCACTGTCGCTGCATCAATCCGGCTGGGGTTCGTTGGTGAACTGAACAACATCAACTTTCCTCACCTAGATCCCGACTTACTAAAAATAGATGATTGGCGGCTACCAGACAAGTTCATACCCATCGATTTTGGAATGCCCCGCGTCCTCAAATCTACGTTCAAACATCTTTACATAAGATTTATCAAAGAACCTATGAATGCATATGCCAAACGGTAGTTGCATTTCGCGCATCTTGTAAAGAACAAGTGCCAATTCTGTTACAACAATTTCATGCATTGGCAGAGTAAGCTGTAAATACCCTCCGATTGCTTAACCAAACCGCCCTCATTAAGTGGCGGTTTTTTTATTGCTTAGGGATTCGTTATCACAAGTCAAGCACTTTGAAATAACACATTTTCAGTTGTGTTTGAATTTGGAATCATTCTTTGGGTTGAAATTAAGATAACTAGAAGAAATTATTACATTTTCCTTATACACAGTACTTTTACACAAAAAAATTGTCCTATGATTAACTCATAAATGTTTGCGTAGTGAATAATTATCCCTCTTCTGTCACTTTCCCCAGATGAAAACATGAAATCCTTGCTACACAAGAGTTTTAGTCTAAAGCGATGGTGATGTTTATCATATTAGAAAAGAAAGCCACAAACCCAACCCTAGTCTAAGGTTTAAACATTGCCTTTGATTTTTGATTTCGGAGAGTGACAGAAGAGGGTTATAGCGGTTCTCATTTGAATCACATACACCACCACGAATAATGTAGAGACGTAGCATGCTACGTCTCTACAGCTGTGTATTGCACGCAACTGAGAAGCGCTATATTCCTGTCCCACCACTTATTTAACGTTCGCCCAAGCCAAGTGTCGCAGGCATATGCGACTGCGTGCGCCAGAAACTTATACCGCCAAGACGAGTCAGTCGTAAGGTGAATATGGATGTGAAAAATAATGATTTTCCCACTTTCTAGGGATTGACGTCAGCGTAAAGCGTATACAACGCAGACGGATCATATAGCAATTCTAAATCATTTATAAACAATTCCTGTTAAGCGTTAAGCGTTAAGCGTTCCCTGCCCTCATGGGACAATTTACAATCTCATTTAGGACTGCTATAGGTATAAGAGATAGGAAATACCAAAATAACGTAACTTTGAATACTTTTTTCAGTGTATTCCTAAACTTTTTACGAAATTAAGTTAAATTAGCCTGTGAAATTAATGACCAAGTAAAACGTACATATTTTAACTTCCATTTTGTCTCAAGTGTTTGATTTACAAAAACAAGTATAGATACCTTAACAAATGATTGATATTATTTATTGATAGATAGTATAATATTGAAAAATAGCTATAATACAAGTAAGACTCTTTACAAAGAGTCAACACAAAATAATAAGTGTAAAAAACTTCAACTTTTTATGCATTCAAATACCCAATCTGCTGACCCTGCCAGTACATATTCCCATACGTTGGCAGATATTGTAGGAACTGTGATCGGTCTTTTGACTCTAACTTTACCCTTGTTTGTTATTGGTCACTACTCTTCAAACAGTGCTCAGGATCACCAGCAACCAATTACCTACAATATAAAGACAGATGTAGATTAGAGAAAACTTGACTCTTGAATGGTAGTTGCATGACTGTTGGCAGAGCCGTCGGCAGTTTGCACTTCACAAGAGGGCTTTGGGATTCCCTGGAGGGATAAAGAATAAGGAATATGAAAAACACAAAGCAATACCATGTACAACAACGGAGGTCACCTCCCTCCGGGTATATCTTTTAGACATGCTGAGTCACTTTGCGACACGCTCAAGAATCCGAAGTTTCTCTCTAAGACATAGGCGTATGCCTATGGCACGCTTTGCACTTACACCAGTTAGTCGCTAAGCACGGGAAACCCTTCAACGAAGGGTTTCTCCTGCATGAGACCCTAGGCATCCGCTTTGTGCTTATGTCCACTCACCTTGCCTTCAGGTATGAACTAGCACAGTGTTGAAGTCACTGTGCTAGCTCATGTCGTGTCACTTTAAGGTTGATACAAATGGGGAGCACCCGAGCACTCGGCTCTTAGCAGGGGGAAAGAATTAAAGACCCAATCATTTTTATCAAGCATTTAGAAATTCAAAATTAATTTTGAATTTCTAATGAGTGAAATTTGAATGTTTGAGTGATAGTATGGGAAATTCTGGCTCTCGCGATGTTAAAATTAGTGTGCACTCAGGGCTTACCAAAAATCTCATTCGCTTTTAGCGGTGAAAATGTGAAAGAACGTAGCCCATTTTAATCTAAAATTATACACTGGGAGCTAAGCATAGAGTACCCCTAATTCACTGTTAGCTGAGGAGTTTTGTTGTGGATTTATCCCGTATTCCTGCCCAACCTAAACCAGGTCTGATTAACGTTCTGATTGAAATTCCAGGCGGGAGTAAAAACAAATACGAATACGATAAAGAACTTCAAGCTTTCGCCCTAGATAGGGTACTATACTCGTCGGTACAATATCCATACGACTACGGCTTTGTACCAAACACCTTGGCTGATGACGGGGATCCTTTGGATGGTATGGTCATTATAGATGAGCCAAGCTTCCCAGGATGTGTCATTGCAGCAAGACCAATCGGTATGCTAGAGATGATAGACGGTGGCGATCGCGATGAGAAAATCCTTTGTGTTCCTGATAAAGACCCACGTTACACTTCGGTAAAATCCTTAAAAGACCTTGCACCACATCGACTTCAAGAAATAGCTGAATTTTTCCGCACATATAAAAATTTAGAAAAAAAAGTGACGGAAATTCTCGGGTGGCAAGATGTTGATCAGGTGTTGCCTTTAGTAGAAAAGTGTATTAGAGCGGGTAGGGGAAAAAGTTAAGACTCAGATTCACAAGTAACTTGAAACATTTCCAAGACTCCAGAGCTAGTCAACCATGAACAGCAATCCGTTGGTTATTGTTTCAACTCATAACTGGTAATCCCAAGTTCAACAGGAGGCTTGCGGTCACAACGAGCGCGTCTTCGGAGGAGATCCACCAGACGCGCTTGTCGCAAAGGGAACCCTGCTTTGTATGCCTGCGATCCACTTTGCGCTTACACTAACGCCAGTTGCCTGTGTCAGTAAACCCCTTCGGGGAGAACCTCCGGTTCCGCTAGTCCCTAAGGGGGCCGGAGCTAACGCTAACGCCAAATGCCTGGCTGTCGGGAAACCCTCCCGCAGCACTGGTCTCACCTCACTCGAACGCCAGTCTCGCCAGTGGTCTAGGGAGGGAGAGCTTTTCAAGATTACTGTCTCACTGATAACTGATAACTGAAACCCAATGCAGCGCACGCTTCTTTTGGCAAAAATTCATAACTGCACGCTCACAGCAACAAATATTAACTATGTAGGAAGTATCAGCGTAGACCAAGTTCTGTTGGATAAAGCGGGTATCTTATGGTATGAGCAGGTGCACGTAGTGAATGTTTCCAATGGCGAGCGGTTTATCACTTATACAATTCCAGCTCCACCCAATTCAGGAGCAATTGAACTGAATGGGGCAGCAGCACGTCTAGGTATAAGTGGCGATCGCTTGATTATAATGTCTTACGCACAGTTTAATTCGGAAGAGTTGAAAATATACTCTCCCACAGTTGTCATTGTGGACAGCAAAAACCAACTGTTAGAAGTGCGGCGCTACGATGACCTGCTTAGTCAGACCTAGTTTCGAGCAAATATGTCAAATTTTAAGCAGTCGCCTTCCCACAAGCAGCTAACTCCAGAGCCACTGCTACCCCAGATTCTAAGTCAAGGGTTAGAATTTGTAGTGCAATTTTGGGGTGTACGGGGTTTAATTCCCACACCAGATAACCACACCATCCACTATGGTGGTAATACTGCTTGTGTGGAAATGCAAATAGGTGGAAAACGCTTGGTTTTTGATGGCGGTACTGGTTTACGCCTACTTGGGAAAAATTGGCTGCAACTGCAATCACCCTTAAATGCCCATTTATTTTTTACCAACTCCCAATCAAATCGTATCCAAGGATTTCCTTTTTTTGCTCCCGCATTCAAGAGCGAAAATTGCTTCCATATTTATGGAACAGCCGCTTTAAATGGAGCATCCATTAAGCAATGTTTGTGTGATCAAATGCTTCAGCCTCACTTTCCTTACCCTTTACAGTTCATGCAATCTGAATTACACTTCCATAATTTGACATCAGGTAAGGTGGTGAGGATAGATGATGTTACCATCACAGCGGCAATCATTAATCACGAGCAAAAATCAATAGGTTATAGAGTGAGTTGGAAAGACTACAGTGTTGCCTATCTAACAGATTTATCTAAGATCGCAAATGAAGTGGATCGAAAATGCGTAGCCCAGCTTGCAAAAAACGTTAATTTGCTAATTGCTAATGCCACTTATACAACTCCCGCAGCACCCAATCATAACGAGCCTGACTTTCACTGGGGCACTGCTGTCAATTTGGCTAAAACTGCTAAGGTGAACCAGTTAGTTATTTCTCATCATCGTCCAGATGACCACGATGATTTTCTCGACCAAGTTCAGATTGAAGTAAAATCTGTCTTTCCGAAAACATTACTAGCTAAAGAAAATTTAGTTTTACCTGTTGTGTAGTTAGTTATTTATCTAAATAAAAATTTATCTCAATTTATGTAACAACACAGAAAACTATACACAAAACTTATCTTTTTAAAACTGATATCGATTTTACCAAAAGAATGCGACAGATACTTCAGTTAAGGAGCTCCCCGCAGGTACGCTTTTTGTAGCAAAAATTCTGACTTGACATTCCACCGCCTGCCATCGTGCAGCAACAGTTTCAAGTAAGAAGCAGTAAACTCAAAGTGCAACTGTTGCTTCTCAAATTCAGACCAAGCTGCCTTAAAATTTTGCCTTGTTAAGTCTTTAAATGCAACTGTCATATGGGGAGCAAAGGGACGAGTTTTCCCAACCTTGTCAATAATTCCCAAGTTACTTTCCAAATGCAGCATCAAATCAGTATGCAAAGTCAGCAGTTCTAAACTTCTGACGACATTGATGTATATTACACGAGGGGCAAAAGCACCAAACTCACTCAGTGTAATAGGCACGGACTCTCGACAACTGGCAAAATCTCCAAGGAATTTTTCTAGTCTTGGTACGTCAGCATCTGCCCATTTAAAGGGCGGTTGGAGAGTGATGTGCGGTGGAGATTTTTGCGCGTGACGACTGGCATATTTATCCGCAAAGTATTGCTTAATTTGGTTGGCGTAGTCTTGAATTTCCTGTGGTGGTAGGAGGGCTATAAAATAAAGTCTGTGTGATTGCAGCATTTATGAAAAAGATAGCCTTTTGCAAGCGATTAGTGATCAGATCAATGCCCGATTAAGCTAAAAATATAAAAAGCCCCGCTGCAATCTGCGGAGCAATTCTTATGGATACAGAGTATCCTAAGTATTGTCAACTATCTAGAAGGTGAACGTTGTTCTTAAGGTTCCAATAAACGCATCAGCGTTATTGCTATTCTGACCAGGAGACATCTGATAGATAACGCCAGGAGTGATGGAGACATTATCACTTACGCGATACTTGTAAAAACCCTCGATTTGATATGGGATAGCGTTAGCGCCAGCTACTCTGCCAAGGGCATAAGGTTGAGCGCCTCCGAAAACACCCAAGACGTTACCTTTCTTTCCAAAGTCAGGTAAGGCAACTCCGAGTCCGTAACTCCAAGCTTCATAGTCATCATTTCTACCAAAGCCTGTGACGTCGTGATAAGAAACGAAGCCACTAACAGAGAGTTTGTCACTCGGTCTAAACGCTGCTGACAAACCGTAGGAGTTACTGGAAGATGCATTGGTCGAACTCAGAGCGTTAGCTTGTGAAGTACCTACAACAGGGGTGTTTGCTCCCTGGAATCCACCAGCATCAAATAATGCACCACCAGCACCGTGATATCCGTGAACGTAGGTGGCTGCTAATGCAAACCGTTGACCAAGATTAAAGTTCAACTGTCCTAGGGCAGCATAGTTACCGTTGAATATACCTGAACCGATACCTGGATCATTCGGTTCAGATCCCAAGTAGCCCACAGTTAACGAACTTGGTTTGAGGACCCCACCACCCTTACCAAAAGGAATATTGAGCGCTGCACCTGCACCCCCACCAATCCGATAAATGGGGTTTTCAGAAGCGAAGGTAGTCAAAGCGCCGTTACCGCCATCATAGTCTTCAAAGTAGGGATTATTGGTAGCAGCATAATCGCTGTGAATACCACCAGTAGCTACAACGTAAAGTTGGGCAGGTCCTACAGGGACGTAGTAACCCAACCAATCAAGGATAACGTCATTGCTGTTGCTACTATCTCCACTAAGGTTAAACGTTTGAAACCCTCCAGCACTTTGCTCTGAGGCGTCTATAGTTCCATTTCTATTGACGTCTACATTACCACCTGTGTTTAATCTTCTGGCGTTACCAGTCGCCAAACGCGTATGCAGAACATCTTTACCTGTGAAACTGGTTTGCAAGTCTAAACGTACTCTGTTTTGGAAGACAGTGTTATTGTTTCTGCCTGCTGTATCGCCGAAAGCATCACTGAGGGCGAAGATTGCTTCGCCAACGAGTTTGGTAGTTGTTGAGAATTGGTTGGCTTCCAATTCTGCAGTGCGCGCTTCTAATGTATCTACACGACCACGTAGAGTTGCCAATTCTGCAGAAAATTCTTCTTGTAAGCGCTGTAGAGTAGCCAGATCTTCTTTTCTTACTAAGTCAGATGTTGCTGTCGCAATCAGTTCGTTAACTCGATCCAGACATGCATTTAAACCTGCAGCAAATTCATAACGAGTCAAAGCACGGTTACCACGGTACGTCCCATTGGGATAACCAGCAATACAACCATAACGCTCAACTAAAGACTGTAGCGCTTGGAAAGCCCAATCAGTTGGCTGTACGTCGGAGAACTGGGAAACCGATGTCACTTGCGACTGAGAATTATTTTTCCCATCGTTCGTGTAGCTGTTCACTTGCTGCAGAACGTTAACATCTGTTTGTTGTACTTGAGTTAACGTCTCTGGCTTAGGGGAAACTTCAGTAGCAGTTGTCGTTGAAGTTGTTGAGACTGAACTAGAAGCTTGTTGATTATTGCTTGTTTGTGAAACTTCTGTTGTCACAACTTGATTGTTGATGTTGTTTGGAGCTGCGATCGCCGCTGTAGATACCAACAACGTTGCTCCCAAAACTGCTGGACTGATGACTAAAGATTTCCGCAAGATATTAGACATCTTTCCTGTTCTCCTCACACCTTTGTATAGATCACTTTTTGCTGCAACTATTCTCAAAGTTGCAAGTTTTATTGAGACTTGTGGATTAGACAAACTTGCCCAATACACTGCCTTAGTTTTTGCCAAGCTAAATAAACAGTTAGTTTTAGCTAAATAAATAATCCAATTAACTTATGCAAAAACATATTTCTATTTACTTGCAATTGTAATTTAGGAAAAATAGATGACAAGGTCGAAGCGATCGCCTTCTAAACTGTCACACATCTCATTGTCTCACTAGGAGACGCAGCTCTGAGTATTATATATAGCAGTTGCCCGGTAGATCAGGACATGAACTAATGAGAAAATATGGACACCACGAGACTTTCAACCCTGTTCCCTGTTTCCTGTTAAGCGTTCCCTGCTCCCTGCTATACCTAGTAGTACTGGTTCATTCAATGCGCAAAAGTGCTTTTTGTGCATTGGTGGGAAAAGGTTAAAGGTTAAACGGGAAAGGGAAAAAACCAAAATTTCCTTTTCCACCCTGCCCCTTATCCCCATAGGGAACCCCACCTTCCTCTTTTCCCCATAGGGAACCCCGCCTTCCCCTTTTCCCGACAACTGCCACGAAGTATATTACTTGCACACTCACCATTCTCAATCGTGGTTCATGACTACTTCTTTAGTCATTTTTTTATCAAAATAGCTATAGAAGCAAATCGGTTAACTTAATTAATTTCCGAAATGACCTTTGCTAAATCAAAGTCTTTTTGTGTTAACCCACCTGCGTCATGGGTTGTGAGTGAAATATTGACTTTGTTGTAAGAAATTTCAATATCTGGATGATGTTGTGCTGACTCAGCAGGTTCAACAAGCTTATTTACAAATTCTATAGCCTGGATAAAGTCTTTAAATTTGCGTGTACATTTTAACGTTGACGCTTCCACTGTCCAATTTTGCAAATGGCTTGCTTTTTGTTGAATTTCTTCCTCAGTAAGTAGCTGTGTCATATTAACAAATCTCAAATTGATTTCAATAGTAATCTAAGGTTCAGTCGTTGATTGGCTCTCAGGTGCCACCACTTAACGAGGCACTTGCCAAATCTTGATTATATTATCAGCACTGCCGCCACTAGCAATCATCTTTCCATCTGGACTAACGCTGACAGAATAAATATAGCCTGAATCCCTTTTTAGGGTGCGAATTTCGCCTCCTGTTACCGGGTTCCAAAGTTTTATTGTGTTGTCATTGCTACCACTGACAAGAATGACTTTATTGGAAGTGTTATCGTTACCTGTGGTTGGCAGATATTTGATCGAGTTCACTTTGTCAGAATGTCCCTTCAGCGTGTGGGTAGCTTCTCCTGTCACCAGATTCCAAAGTTTAATTGTCTTGTCTTTACTGCTACTAGCAACAGTGACATTATCAGGACTGAAAGCGACAGAAAGAACCATAGAAGAATGTCCTACAAAGGTGCGAATGTCTTGTTGTGTAGCTAAGTTCCAAAGTTTAATCGTTTTGTCCCAACTTCCACTGGCAAGAGTTTTGCCATCTGGACTGAAGGCAATAGAGGCAACTGCTTTGGAATGTCCTTTGAAGGTGTAAATTTCCTTACCCGTTTCCAGGTTCCAAAGTTTAATCGTGTGATCCAAACTTCCACTGGCAAGAGTTTTGCCATCTGGACTAAAGGCGATAGAAGAGACTCCAGCATTATGCCCAATCAGAGTGGCAATTTCCTGTCCTGTTTCTAGATTCCACAGTTTAATAGTTTTGTCTGCACTACCACTGGCAAGAGTTTTGCCATCCGCAGAGAAGGCGACAGCCCAAACCCATCCCGAATGCCCCTTCAAAGTACGAATTTCTTCTTGATTCGCCAAATTCCATATTTTGATAGTCTGATCATCACTGCCACTAGCAAGAGTTCTGCTATCAACTGAGAAGGCGACAGAATTCACATCACTGGAATGCCCCTTTAAGGTGTTGGGTGAATAAGAATCTTCTGAGGTTGTGTTTGTAGGCTGACTCAGGTTGGAAGGCTTGGTAATGAATCGACCAGCAAAGTATGAATACCAAACTCCTCCCAATCCTAAGAGTACAATACCAGCGCTAGCTAATAGATGTTTCTTGAGCGGACGATCTAGTAATAATGGAAGTGAGAACTGAGATGATGAGGCGACTGAAATAATCGTTGAGGATAATGATTGTGAGGACTGAGGCGATATATCCTTGAGAACTTCATGAACAGATTGATAACGCTGTTGGACATCAATTTTTAACAGCTTATCTAAGACTTTACCCAATTTTTGACGGTCTGGAATTGTTCCACCCTGACCTTGTTGATTCAAATATCGCCGCCAATCAGTCACCCAACTATAGCCATGTTGCATCCATAGTTTAGACGGGGGAATCCCAGTCAGCAGATGAAAACAAGTCGCACCCAAGCTAAATAAATCACTAGCTGGATAAGCTTTTCCATCCTGCATCTGTTCCATTGGCGTGTAACCGTGCGAACCAATACTCGTACCAATTTTAGTCTGTACTGTGGCACTGAGCTGCTTTGAAGCTCCAAAATCAATCAGCACTAATTGCCCATCACTATTACGGCGGATAATATTCTGGGGCTTGATATCTCGATGAATAACTCCACGTTTGTGAATAAACTCAAGAACAGGCAGTAAATCTAGCAAAAAAACTCGTATTTTACTTTCACTGTAAATTCCCTGTTGATGCAATTCTTGTAGTAAATTCTGGCCATCTATATATTGCTGCACCAAAAAAAGATAATTATTCTGCTCAAAGTAAGCCAAAAGCGTGGGGATTTGATGGTGTTGTCCCAGTTGTTGTAATTGTTTTGCCTCTTCTTTAAACAGTTCAACTGCCTTTTTTAAAGCTAATGTTTCATGGACTTTGGGTGCTAATTGCTTGACAACGCAAGGTTCATTTAACTTGTCTATATCCTCTGCTAAATAAGTTCTGCCAAATCCTCCTTCATTAGATAGTAGCTTGATAACACGATAACGACCCCTCAAAAAAGGAATTAATGGTGTACTGCAACTTGAGCAGAATTCGTTCTCGTCTGGATTTACAGGATTTGGACAATCGGGATTCAGGCAGCACAACATACTGGGAATCAATTTGCAGCTTGAGTGTATCTTAAAATTATGCGATCGCGTATATTTTTACGATCTGCTGTGTGAGTGAGTAATCTTGTCATGTTTTATCAACCTAGTACTTAGTTCTTAATTAGCTATCTTATAATTTAAGTGATTTTAGGGGATTCAGCTTGAACAATACGTTGAGATTTTTTTGTGAGTATGAATTATACCAGTTACCTATTTCATCTTAATTTGCCTGTTCTCCGGATTCTTAGATTTATACCTAGTTGCGGGTCAATCACCTCACCCCCCATTGTCTGGTGGTGGTAGTGAAAAGAGGGGTCGTGTAGGCAAGCTGAGGTATAAGTCATAAATGCAACACCTGTATTCGTTAAAATTTACGCACGAATTTTTAAAATTGAAGTCAGCCTTTGATAACTTCAACAACTTATGGAACATTTCCCCTGCTGATGTAAATAGCAATAATTTTGTATTTTTTGTCATATTATATCTATAAAGCGTACTGAAATATTATTTTTTTCTAGCAAATATAACGGTAATATTCCAGCACCTTAAGTAAAATTTATACAGAAAAGTAGCTCAAATTCGGGAAATGTAAAATCTCATTACGATCAAAATCCAATGCGCTTGCTCAAAGGGTAATTTCCGTGAAGCCAAGTAATCGCAACGACTCTATTTTACCTTTTTCGATGTTGACCTACTTAAGCAAATATTTAGTTTAGTTTAAGAAACAACAAGCAGATAAGCAGATCGGAATACACCAGTCAGGTAGAAAATGTACATCTACCATTAAATTGAATTGAGAAATAAAAAATGAGGAGTGAATTATGGCAAGAAAAAATAATAAACACTACAAGAAGAAATTAGACTTGATTTTAATTTCTTGTATGAGCAGTAGTTTATTAATAACGAGTTATGCTCTGCCTATTAGTATTTTGGCAAGTCCCCTACATTCTAGACACTTCATCATTGCCAAAACACCAGATGAGAGACAACCAGAAGCAGTAGAAAAAGGAATCGAGCAAATCCCTGTAGCTCAACCCCCTGTATCTCAACAACGCAAAGAACCTATTGAGTCACCTTTACCGCCTGTTACTACACCCACAGCAACAGGCACAACCACTCCCACGCCCAAACCTGCGACGACTCCTTCTACATCCACAGCAACAGGTACAACCACTCCCACACGTAAACCTGCGACGACTCCTTCTACACCCACAGCAACAGGCACAACCACTCCCACACGTAAACCTGCGACGACTCCTTCTACACCCACAGCAACAGGTACAACCCCAGCACCGAAACCTGCGACGACTCCTTCTACATCCACAGCAACAGGCACAACCACTCCCACGCCGAAACCTGCGACGACTCCTTCTACACCTACAATAACTAGAACCACGCCAGCACCCACAGCAACTAGAATCACTCCCACACCGAAATCTTCAGATCGTCTCTCTACTTCTGGACGCCAAAGAACTCGTCAGCCAGTCACTGGAGGTTCCCCTATTTCTACTTCCATAACACCTAGTTTTAGAAAGATTGATTTTGTAGATATTGCGTTCGGTGTTCTTGCTCCATCTGACTATCAGTCGCAAGGTAGATCTTTTCATTTCTATCAATTTGAAGGCAGAGAAAACCAACTGATTCAAATCAGACTTACAGGTAGTGCAGATCAACGTCGCTCAAACAATTTAAGTCTAAACCCCTTCTTGTTTCTACTTGACCCTAATAATCAAGTTCTTTTAAAAAGAGGTACAGGCGGAGCTGCAGATAGTCGCGGAGTCAAAGATGCATTTATATTTGTAAGATTACCAGCCAAAGGTACTTATACAATTGCAGTCACTAGTCAAAATCCAAGGGAGAAAGGTCGCTACAGCCTAGCTCTCAGGAATGATAGAGCCAGCTACAGTTTAGATCAATCTAGTGAATTGACACTAAAGAACTCGACCCTGAGACAAAATAAAAGCCCTTACAATGTTTCTAAGTTTCAAGGTAAGAAAGACCAACTGGTTAGTATCCGTGCGGATAGTATTTTTGAGGAATTTTCTCCTTATGTTGTTTTGCTCAATTCCAAGGGACAAATCGTTGCTTCAGATAGTGACAAAGATGGTAGGTACAGTGCGCTGATTGATCGCGCTAAACTGCCTGCAGATGACACATACTATATAGTGGTGATTTCAGCTAATGCACAGGAACGCGGGACATACCGATTGACAGTTTTCTAGCAGGATTTTAAACTGGCGTAAATAGAGGCGGCTATAGAGAAGGGGGTTGGGGCTGAGGTTCTATAACTGTATGTTGCATTATATACAACTTCGACAAGTTTTCCCTGATTTGCTATTTTAATACAATAAACAAAAAGATTCGCAGAATTATAAATGGACTGGATTACCCTACTGCGATCGCTACAATCTGATTTCATCAAGAGGTTAACATCTGGTTGTCTGCTGCATTGTGAAACAGAAGGGCAATATAGCGAGTTAACAGTCATCTCAGGCGAGAGGTTAAAAGCACTACGGGAATTTTGCTGGCAGATGGCTGAGAAATATAAGCGCACTTCACCAGTCCGTGATGTTTTTATCAGTAATTTGAAAGGCAAATTAGGTGAAGAAGTTGTCAAAGAACGTTTGGCTGCTTTCGTGACTGAAGTAGATTATGAAAAACGATTTGGCATTGGCGATGGCAAAGTGGATTTTACGCTAACTTTTGATCCATCCGTTGGCATTGCCGTTAAATCACGTCATGGCAGTCTGAATAAAGTTAGATGGTCAATTAATTCAGAAGAAGTTCAAAAAAATGCCGTTGTTGTCTGCATATTTATTCAGGAAGAAGTCAATGAGGCACAACCTGAATATAACCTCTTCTTTGCTGGTTTTCTTCCCACCCAAATGATTAAGCTGAAGACTGGAAAGATTTCATTTGGGATAGAACAATTACTGTATGGCAGTGGTTTACGGTGCTATTTAGAACAGTTAGAATCTTTAACACCAGTAAACTCTCATCAAACACCAGTAAACTCTCATCAAACATCTCAACTAGGTAAATATAACCTTAAGCAGGAACACAGCTATCAGCAAGAAAAGCAAAACTTGGCTAAAACAAACTTTCCTTCTCAACAACAGCAACCTAGCTATCCGCAACATCAAAAACAGTCTATCAAAAGTAACTTTTCTCCGGAGCAAAATGATTATCTCCGCTTCCATAATGGAGATATGAGTCTGCTTTCTATCAAACTGGGTGATGAAAGCTTTGAAAAAGAACAGTACAACGCTGCCATTAATAACTACAATCAAGCTTTAAAGCTGAACTCTCAAGATGCTGAAACTTTTTATAAGCGTGGTTTTGCTCGTTATCATATAGGAGATTACAAGGCAGCAATTGCTGATTACGCTCAAGCAATACAAATTAATCCTTATTACGGTAAAGTTTACACTAAACTTGGCTTAGCTCGATATCAGCAGGGAGACTACGAGGGAGCAATTGCAGATTATACTCAGGCAATTAAAATGAATCCTAATGATGCAGTGGCTTACAAAAGTCGTGCTGATATTCGTTATCAGTTAGGAGATTATCAGGGTGCAATTGAGGATTATAATCAGGCACTCAAAATTAATCCAAATAGTTCTCTTTTGGTAAACTCAAAAGAAGCTATTGAGCTTTTTATTCAGTCAAGAGAAGTGAAACCTAATGACATAAATGGTTACAAAAATCGTGGAGATTATCGTTTTGATTTAGGAGATTATCAGGGAGCAATTGAAGATTACACACACGTGATTAAAAAAAGTTCTCATGATATTGATGCATATTATAACCGTGGTCAGGCTCGTTGTGACTTAGGAGATTATCAGGGGGCGATTGAAGATTACACACAGGTGATTAAGACAAATCCCAACGATGCAGACGCATATTACAACCGTGGTCATGCTCGTTATAAGCTAGGAGATAGGCAGGGAGTTGTTGATGATTTTCAAAAAGCAGCAGATCTTTATCGCAAAGAAGGTAAGTTAGAGGAGCAGAAAAATACACGGGAAAGAATTTTAGATTTAGAAATAGAAGAATCCTTAGATATTTTAAACTTTTGAAGAGAATTCAAAAGTCAGAAGCAATCAGTAGGAGATTTTAACTCATTACTGATTGAAGACTACCAAATCAAAAAATTATTTTCATACGAGATCAGCAACACCGATATTATGGTCGCACCATCACCTTAATCGCTTCCCTTTTATCCATCGCTGCATAGCCAGAGGGGACACCATTGAGATCAACAGTGAGATCCAGAACGGGGGAAGGATCAATTTTACCCGCCACTACGTCGGTAAGTAGTTCGGGAATGTAGGCACGGGCTGGTGCAACTCCGCCGCGTAACGTAATATTGGAGAAGAACATCCGCGACAGATTAATGGTTTCGCTACCGTGGGGTACTCCGACATAACCGATCGCTCCACCAGGACGAGTGATTGAGATCGCCGTATCCATAGATGATTCATTACCAACACATTCAAGCACAGACTCTGCGCCGCCTTTGGTCATCTCTAACACTTCATCTACCGCCTGCTGATCTTTGCTCGTCACCACGTCGGTAGCCCCGAAGCGCCGCGCAATTTCCAAACGGTTCTGGTGACGACCAAGGATGATAATGCGTTCTGCTCCCAATCGCTTTGCCGCCAGTACGCCACATAGCCCAACAGCACCATCGCCAATGACTGCTGCTGTACCTCCTTGCTGTACTCCTGCCGAAACCGCCGCGTGATGACCGGTTGACATGACATCGGTAAGCGGTAGAATTTTCGTGAGCATCGCATCGTCATTCTCAACTTCCTTGGGAATGGTGACGAGAGTACCGTCAGCAAATGGTGCACGCACAGCTTCCGCCTGTCCGCCGTCATTGGACTCTCCACCCCAAAAACCGCCCTGAACACAGGAAGTCTGCAAATTCTTGCCGCAGAATTCGCAGCTACCGTCAGAAAAAGCGAAGGGAGCAAGTACGCGATCGCCTTTTTTGATATTGCGGACTTCGGAACCAACTTCCTCAACTATACCCATCCACTCGTGACCAGTGCGCCAGCCAGATTTCCAGTTATCTAACCCACGATAAAACCACAAATCAGAACCACAGATACAGGCATGGGTAATCCGCACAACCGCATCAGTTGGCTGCTGAATTTTCGCGTCGGGAACGTTCTCGACTCGCACATCACCAATTCCCTGATAAATGGTTGCTCGCATGAGAAACTCCTTGGAAATTATTTTTTATTGCTCAAGACACTCCAAATTTTAGTGAAGGCTTGCCCAATTTGATATGCATCTTCAGACTTAAGTCTATAGTTAAGCCACATTCCGCATCCTGTAATCCGCTAAGCCAAAACACTATAGCGACGGATATCAGGATCTGCAGCAAGCAAACCCGCCAGTTTAGCGCCTACTTCCTTGAAGTGGGGTGTCGCTAAATGGGTATCAAGAGCATCATCAGAAGCCCATTCTTCTACAAAAGTGAAGTCTGTGGGATCAGACTCATTTTGCAGCAATTCATACCTGATACACCCTGCTTCCTGTCGAGTTGGCTCAATAATCCCCAACAGCACAGCTTTCACAGCTTCTACTTTTTCAGGTAAAGCAATAATCCGGGCAACAACGCGAATATTTTGATTAGTCATTTTTTTTCTTCCTCTACTTTGCCCACTCTCTGTTCTCACGCCCTATGGCTAACGCCACGCCTTACGGCTATCGGGAACGCCCGTCGCCTACGGAGGGAAACCCTCCTGCAGCGCTGGTCTCACCAGATACCTACGGAGGGAAACCCTCATCAAGTACTGGCTCACTTACACTCCAAACACCCACACCTCTGGCTGCGACCATATAGCGGAAAATGTATTCCACTAACTCAATATAATTGCGGGCAGTTTTGGCAGAAGGTGCCCAAATAGTAACACCGTGGTCACGGATAAGTAAAGCGCTTAATTGTGGAGGAATTGTTGTAAAGCGCTCTTTAATCTGATCTGCAATGCAGGAAACCTGTGAATGATTGTCAAAGATCGACATAGCGCAATCAGGATTCTCTTCCCAGACTCCCAGTCCTTTGAGTATCTCCAACGGTGGTAGGGGCAAGGTATCTGCTTTTACAAAACGAGAAACCAAATTTGCTTCTACTGAGTGAACATGATAGCAGCTTGTAGCTTCAGGGAATAGAGTATAAAGAACTTGGTGAATGGCAGTTTCAGCTGAAGGCTTGACATCAGGCGAGGATTTTTCTACCTTGCCATTTGGATAGATACGTACAAAATCAGCAAGTTCTAATTCTCCTTTACACCGACCACTAGCTGTAATCCAAAAGCTGTCATCAGGTAAACGAACTGAGAGATTTCCCGCAGTCCCCACCATCCATCCTTGTTGGTAGAAATGACGGGCAGCACAGATCAGTTCAAGACGAGGATCAATCAGCTTTGGGCTATTCATTGCGTCTTCATTTATACTTTACTGATAACCTGGCGAGTGTGAATTTCCTTACCCGTATATTCGGGAGTCCAACCCTCAGTTGCTGTGAAATAACGCACTGCTTTAACTCGCCGTGCTGGAGTTAGATAAAACCAGTGTTCAGTCCTCGCAGGCACATTGATGTACTCTTGGGGTTGTATTGTGAGTTCTACTTGGCTACCATCTGGTCGGACAAAACCAAAAATGGCTTCTCCATCAATGATGTAACGAACTTCGTCTTCTGAATGGGTATGGATTTTGTCAAACTTTGTCATCATGGCATCAAGGTTCGGCATTCCTGGATGCAGGACAATTAAATCGCGGGTTTGATAGCCTGCTGTTTGTTGCAGTTGCTGGAAATATCTATCCAGAGATTTTAAGACTTGTTCTTTTTCATCTTCATTGAGGCTATCTTGTGATAATAGTTCATGCAACTGTTGACTTTCTCCAACAGCCCAGCGATTAAGTTGAATATTTAGGGGTGCTAGTTCGCGGGAAATATCTTGCAAATCAGTGTATCGTGTCCCATCTTCTAATTGTAGAATCGCCATATCTCACCTCGCGCAAAGATATATATTCTAGGGTATCTTATCGAGGGACGGAGCGCGTCCGTTTGCCCTAAATATTCGATTTGTGAGAGGGTTTTTCTCCAGAAAACTCTCCAGGCGAATAAGGCGATAAGCCGGAGGCTTGACGCTTCGCGTATCGCCAATAAACTTGCATTCATGTTTAACTGTGTTGCCAAGATAGTTTATCTGTAAAAATTGGAGCTTCACCTTTAAAATCCCTAAGAATTACTTATCTTTGCAATTTTTCTGGCGTTTTTCTTATTTCTATTCGAAAGTGCATAAGTTGATTTTGTTTACATCTAATAAGTCAAAGCAAAGTTTTCCCTGGTTAACTTTTCTTCCATAAATCAAGTAGGACTAGCGCAGGTAATGAAATTTTTGTCAATACCTAAGTCCTCGCCATATCTGAAAACAAGGAGTTTATTTAAGTTATGTCCTTAATTGAAGATGTCAAAAAAGTGTGCGATCGCCTGGCTCCTCTTGGGTGGCGCGACTTACTTCTGGCTCATGGACTTGATATCACTGCAGCCAATCTTCAGCAAGAATTAGCAAAGGAACTGCCAAATATCAACAGAACTATTAAAGGATTTGAAGATTTTGCTTTTGAAGGAAAAAGGGCAATAGAGTCAGGAAATCCGGCTCGGAGTTTACTTTTTCATGCTTTTGCTTCACCCAATGTTGTAAGTGAAAACCTGAAGGAATATCCGACGCTAGCGGAAATTGAAGTTATAGAAAATTATGTTTACGGCGTCCAGCCCCCTTCATTGGAAGATTTGCGAGCTCGGGCACAAGGGGAACTTTTAGCGATTGTTGTATTTGCTAGTGAGTATCGTCCTGCATCTGAAACTGTTCAGCGCAAGCATGCTGATTTATGTTTTTCGCGTACTGGTGTGGCGCGTGTAGGAACAGCCCAAGCACTGTATGACGGGAAACTTCGTGGATTTTTACCCTTTGTTAAGGAAGATTCACAAGCTTTTCGGGTTTTACCAGCTCGCTATTCTGCCTATATAGCTGTTCAACGTAAAGGTGATCAAAGCACCTTTGTTCCCATGCGTTTTCAGGTTCAAAATAATAATGTTCCACAAGGAGATGACAGAACACGAGCGGGAGATGATAGCAGACTTTTCTGGGTTCCTCTGCACAAGCTGTTCAACGGCAAAGAATGTATCCGCAATTTAGATTTACAGCTGACACTGAATGCTCGCCATATCAATGAAAAACTGCGGCGGATTCACTTAGTTTTGAAAAACGCAGGATGGGGTGAACCAGACATTAGTAATCCGCCATTCATTTTTTCAGATGGGATTGCTGAATTGACAACTAAGCCAGAATTTGGCACAGGACTTCTAGTTCCAGTCGTTCAGAAGAATCTAGTTGAAGCTGCGACTTATCAAGGAAAACCACTCACTTTTAAAGTTCCACCAAACAGTGAAACTCTATCCTCCAGCCTAAGCATTCCTGCAAATACAGAGGCAAGACGCGCACCAGAATATGTTCACGCCCGTCACAAACTATCCAATGGTCAAATCGAAAATCTCAATAATCTCTCAAATGTCACACAAACTGTACAAAAAGGTGGTTATGATGCCCTTCACTACGTTGACTTCACAGGTGATGGATCGATTGAAGCAGTGTGTCCACAGTTAGCAGTGGCAATTCCGCGCCGTGTTCCTGCTTATTCCCTTGTAACAGCACCGGATTTCTTTCCCAACTGCGATCAGCGAGAGCTATTGGAATGGACTCAGCAGTCGGTACCTACCGCACTGAGACAGAATCTTTGGGAAGTTCCCCCAGAAACGTTATCTGACACTCGCTTAGCTCCTAACCTTCAGTTAAAGAACGCTAATTTCCGTCCAGAAGATAAAACCGTAACTGCAATTGTCTGTTTATCCCTAAATGGTTCGGTAAGACAAATGCCGTTGAGCGGTTCCCCAACAATGCGACATGCCTATCTTCCAGATGGGGCAGCTGGAGTGTTTGCCCCTGGTTGGGATGTCAGTCGTGATCGCGCTAATGGAGTTGATCATTTAGCAGCTTATGGGTTAGGCAGTCCTTTTCCAGAAGACTCCAAACTGTGTGCTGCACTGAGTACATTTTGGCCCGCAGTCGCTCCCGATGCAGCACGGACATTTCAGCCAAATCCCTTATGGCCCACTGTCAGTCCTTTGACAGATGAAGAAATTGGTCAGAGTGGTAACTTACCTTGGGATGGTATCCCCGGTCCAAAAAGAGTGACGAGGAATGGTAAAGACTTCATAGAATATGCAGATTTTGCTCATGGGGATTATGTAGAAAGTTCTTTGCAAAAGAAATTCTCGTTGTCGCTAACAGGTAAAGTTGATGTGCGTGAATATGAAGCCAGAGTTTTGGCAATGGCAAATGTTTATCGAGTTTTAAACATCACTCCTGACCAGAGAGGAGAGTGGAGCGTATTTTCATTCCGTCAAGTGCAGCCAACTGATTCAGAATTGAAACAGGCACAAACTCAAACAGGAACTACACTTGTTAGCAGCATTTATCGGTTTGAAATCTATCGTCCTGGAAATTCTTTGCCAAATCCAGATGATTTTCGCAAACAATTGGTTCCAATTCAAGAAACCGCAACGCTTTTTGTCACACCCCTCAACATTTTGTTGAAACGTAACAATAATGCTTGGACACGTGTCTAATTGTGATGTACTGATTATAGGTAGCGGACCTGCAGGGTCTGCTGCTGCGATTGCATCCGCTCAAAAAGGTTTACGAGTTGTCCTGATTGAGCGCGATCAATTTCCACGCTACCACCCCGGCGAAACTCTGCACCCAGGTATAGAGCCACTTTTGAAGCAGTTAGGTATGATCGAGCCAGTGCTAGCCGCTGGCTTCCTACGCCACACTGGAAACTGGGTGCAGTGGGAAGCCGAGAGGTATTTTGTCCCCTTTGGAGAAGACGATTCGGGGGCATGGCTGGGATTTCAAGCGTGGAGAGCCGATTTTGATACCATTTTGCTGAATCGGGCAAAAACTTTGGGTGTTGAGGTTTTGCAGCCATGCCAAGCTTTGCGTGTACTTGTGGATGGGGATAGAGTGGTTGGTGTTGAGACAAGCCTTGGAACTTTCAGGGCATCTAAAGTGGTTGATGCAACAGGAAGTCATCATTGGTTAGCTCGACAATTGCAACTGCAAATCAACTATCATTCTCCGCGTAGAATTGTATACTATGGCTACGCTTTTGGAGAATGTCCAATGCGGGATGATGCTCCTGCGATAGTTGCGGACTCTGGTGGCTGGACCTGGACTGCTAGAGTGCAACCTCAACTTTACCAGTGGACGCGCCTATCATTAGTTGATCAGAAAATCCCAAAAGACTGGCTCCCGGATGAATTCCACGGACTCAATATTCATGGCAAAATGCAGGCGGCTGATGTCACTTGGCGCATTGTTTCGCAACCTGCGGGTTCTGGTTATTTCATGGTTGGGGATGCGGCGATGGTTCTTGATCCCGCATCAAGTCATGGGGTGCTCAAAGCAATCATGTCTGGGATCATGGCAGGGCATTTGATAGCAGCTGAACTATTGGGTGATCTTATTCCCGCACAAGCGACTCAGCATTATTGTCAGTGGATTAATAATTGGTTTGAGCACGATGTAGAGAACCTGAGCAAACTCTATGCCATCCTGCCAAAGAATAGCTTTGGGTTGATAGCGACGTTAACACCCCTATCAACGTAAAGCGCGTTGGGCTGGAATTGTCCCCAATGATAAAACGCCGTAAACAAAATCCAGTAGTGGGTGACTCTAAGGAAGTTCTGGAAACGTTAAGACGTGCCAGAAGCCTACACCCACCTGTAAGGGGAGTGTAGGTAGTTCACCCAAAACGTCCGCTAATGTACTCTGCTGCTTCCTGAGTTGCAGGAGTGCTAAACATTTCTTCGGTAGGACTGAATTCGACTAATCTTCCTCTGCGTTTACCATGCTCGCTGATTTCGGTGTTGAAGAAAGCAGTCCAGTCTGCAACTCGCGAAGCCTGCTGCATATTGTGGGTTACCATAATGATGGTGTATTGCTCTTTGAGTTGCAGGCAAAGTTCTTCAACTTGACGAGTGGAAATAGGGTCTAATGCAGAGCAGGGTTCATCCATCAATAGGACATCTGGCTTCATGGCGATGGCCCTTGCAATGCAAAGACGTTGCTGTTGTCCTCCAGATAATGCTGTACCTTTGTCCTTGAGTTTGTCTTTCACCTCATTCCAAAGAGCAGCTTGTCGTAATGATTGCTCTACGAGTTCATCAATATTACCTTTATAACCGTTCGTACGTGGTGCAAAGGAGATGTTTTCGTAAATAGACTTTGGAAAAGGATTTGGTCTTTGGAAAACCATTCCTACTTGACGCCGCAATTTTACTGAATTAATTTTAGGATCATAAATATTTTTATTGCGGTAATGCAGGCGACCTTCAACCTTCGCTCCTGGAATTAAATCGTTCATACGATTAAAGCAGCGTAGCAGGGTACTTTTGCCACAGCCTGAAGGTCCAATAAAAGCAACAATTTTCTTTTCAGGAATTTCTATATAAACATCTTGAAGCGCGATCAATCCATTGTAGTAAACCTTAACCCCTTCAACATTGAAAACGGTACTGTCATGTTCACTTTGGGTGGCGCTACTGAATTTTCCTTTGGCGTTGTTATAAGTCATTTTAGTTTTTCCAATCTGTGATTTACTGTAAATGTTTGTTGAAATTTTGGAAACTCTTTTATTTAGATAGCGAGAAGCGTTGTCTAATGTAAATTGCCACGCCATTCAGAGCCAAAATTAAAAGAAGTAAGACAATAATTGTCGCTGCTGCTGCATTGGAAAAACCTGGCTCTGGACGAGAGATGTAGGAGTAAATTTGGATAGGCAATGCCATGAATCGTTGAAACAAACCAGGGTTAAATGTTAAGAAACTAACAGCACCAACTACAATCAGACACGCTGCATCACCAATGGCACGAGAGACTGAAATAATCACTCCTGTGAGAATACCAGGGATGGCATAAGGTAAAACATGATTACTGATGGTTTGCCACTTGGTTATGCCTAAGCCGTAAGAAGCATTTCTTAGAGAATCTGGAACTGCTCGAATTGCTTCTCTAGATGTGACAATAATCACTGGTAAAGACAGCAAGGACAAAGTTAGCCCTCCAGAAATTAAAGCTGAACCGAAGCCCAAAAAATAATTGAAAACTCCTAAACCCAGCAATCCATAGACAATAGAAGGGACTCCAGCGAGATTGCTAATGTTAATCTCAATCAGATCAGCCCACCAGTTTTTTGGTGCATATTCTTCGAGATACAAAGCTGCTCCTACGCCGATTGGTACGGAAACCAAAATTGTGATGAGTCCTAACATAAGGCTGCTGACAATAGCAGGAAGGATGCCACCTTCATTAGGAAAACGGGAAGGTGTTTCCGTAATAAAACCAGGTGTAAAAAATCTGACTAATCCGTCTTTACAAATGTCAAAAACCAGAAGTCCGAGGACGAATAAACCAACGAGCAATCCAAGTAAAAAGATGATTTCAAAAATTTTGCCACGTTTTTCCCTTGCGTCTATATTGTCAGTAAATTCTTCATTTTCTTGTCGAAAATCATCGGCATCAATCGAAGTAGCCATATCTATTACTCGTACTTTTCTTTGAAGCGTTTAGCAATCCAATTACTAAAAATGTTTAAAGCCAAAGTTATCAAAAATAGAACTGCTCCCACAGCGTACAAAGTCTTGTAGTTGAGACTGCCACGAGGACTATCTCCACCAGAAATCTGAGCCATGTAAGCTGTCATTGTTTCTACTGACTGCATAATATTAACAGTCAGTCTTGGTTGTTGTCCTGCAGCGATGAGGACAGTCATTGTTTCACCAACAGCTCGAGAAATTCCCAAAATAATCGAGGCGATAATTCCAGAAAGAGCAGCAGGCAGAACAACTCGAAATATAGCTTCGAGTTTAGTTAATCCCAATGCAGAAGCTCCTTCTCGCAAAGAACGTGGTACAGCTTGTATGGCATCCAGACTAATAGAGCCAACAGTGGGGGTAATCATCACTCCCATCATCAAACCAGCACTCAAAGCGTTGAAGATTTCCAGTGGAAGAATATTGCGCAGCAACGGTGTGACAAATAAAAGTGCAAAGTAACCGTAAACAACCGTAGGCACTCCCGCTAGTAATTCCACTGCTGGACGTAAAATTGATGCTACCTTAGGTTGAGCGTATTCGCTCAAGTAGATGGCAGAACATAAACCCAGAGGAATGGCAACAGACATGGCGATCGCCGTAGTCATAAAAGTGCCATTTATAAGGGGCCAAATTCCAAAATGTCGCTCTGCAAACAAAGGAGTCCACTGAGTATCGAGAAAGAACTGAGCAAACGAAACTTCTTGGAAAAACTCAAACGTCACTTGAAAGATAATGAAGACAATTCCAATCGTCGTCAGGATAGAAACCAAAGCACAGCAAAATAAAATCACTTCGACGATTTTGTCTTGGATATCGTCAGATGCTTGTCTTTCCAGCGTTTCTCTGGGTTCCTGATTGAAACCGTTCTGATAATTCCCACTCTGCATAATAACTATAAACAGGTCTATCAAGGGTTTGTCATCAAGCCTATTTGCAGGCTTCTTTGCATTTTTTGGATTTTCCGAATTTCTCAGGAGGAATTTCCTAAATCCAAATTTTTTTAGAGATACTTTGTCACTGGTTCGCCTGGTTTTGCATCTTTGAACTTAGAACCCGTTTTCTCAGAAACAAATCTTTGTTTAGCCTTAGCATAAGCCTCATCGGTTAGTTCAACATAGCCAGATTGTCTCACCCACTTTTTGGAATTGTCTAAGTAGAAACTAACAAAATCCTTCACTGCTGGCTTGCTATCTAAATCCGTCTTGTTAACATAAATCAACAGAGGACGAGACAAAGGTTTGTAGATGTTGTTAGCAACTTTCTCCGGCGGATCTGGCGTTTCACATTTTCCTTCAGGAGTTTGTACACCAACCAGTTGCAGCTTATCCTTGTTTGCTAAGTAATAAGAAATTCCCACATATCCTAATGCAGCATCATCACCTGCAATTCCATTCACAAGAACGTTTTGATTCTGAGTAGCAGTGTAGTCTGTACGGCTAGCTTTGCCTTTTTTATTGACTGCTTGTGTGAAATAGTCAAACGTTCCAGTATCAGATGCCGGGGCATAAAGACTCAGAGGTTTGTTGGGAAATTTGGAGTTCACTTGATTCCAGTTTCTGACTTTATTAGTTGATTTTGGACTCCAAACTTTGTTTAATTCCTTAATAGATAAACAGCTAGCAAAGTTATTTTTACGGTTAGCTATAACAGCAATTCCGTCAAGAGCAATAGGTATCTCGACAAAATCAATTTTGCTCTTCTTACAAGCTTTAATTTCTTCTTTCTTGATGGGGCGTGAAGCACCAGCAATATCAATTTGACCTGAACAAAACTTACTCATTCCACCACCAGTGCCACTAGCAGCAACACTAATTTGAGCATCACTTTTAACCTTTTTAAATTCCTCTGCAACTGCTTGATGGAGAGGATAACCCACAACTCCACCATCGATACTCACCTGCCTCTTCTTCTCTTCAGCACTGCTGCATGAAGTCAGGCTCCAGGCAATAACTAATAGTAATGTTGGAATAACTTGATTACGCTCTAGCATTTTTCCAAAAACTAAATTTAAAAAAATAGCACCATGAAGTACGTCAACTTTGAAAAACGTAACATAGAGTTTTGGCGATTACTTTGCTTCACTCAACGGGAGATTTCAACTGAAGATATCATTCTCTGTGTGGGTAAACCTCGGTACACCGCTGATTTTGCTTCGTGATCTATGCCTTTCAGGGAAGCTGTGCGTAGCGAACAGCAACACGCTTTGCGCTTACGTGATGAGATTTGATGTTTAATTAGGTTGAGTTACTTATTTGGAAAAAATTAGCCTGTAAGAATTTTAGCATTTTCATATTTGGATTATCATAAAATATATTTATCAAACAGACCATAATAAATAACAATGCATTTCAGTTAGCCAGTCGAATTTAGTACAATGAATGAATCACAATCTTAAAAGAATATCTGTGCAGAGGATTGTGACTATTAGCGATAAGCAAATGGATGAGTTTCCTCAAATTATTGAGACAACGATTTCCTCATATAAAATCTTTAGGAAAATAGCTTTTCTATCTCACTTAAAAAATTGTACTAGTTTCTTGTCCGTTTACCGTAGTTATTAATTTATATTATAGATTATCATAGTTTTACTATATAAAATATAACTTTTGTTATATTTTGATGACAAACATCTAAACTTGATACAGCAAAGCTCTTTGCTCTTCTGCACAGAAATGCAAAGATTCTAATGTCACGACAAGTGCATTGCTGATCATTTTTTTGCCTGTACTTAAGAAAAAAAGATATACTTGATACTATTAATTAGTAAGTATTAAGATTGTGTAATATATCTTATTTAAAATCTATAAAATTTCTCTAGTTCTTTAAAAATATTATTCTGCCGTATTTTGTGCGTCAGTTGCTATATTTCTAACTTACGAGATCTGAAACTTTGCCAAAAGTAGCTAAGTACACGTCACTGCAAAAAAGGCTAGACTTCCACAATTTCCGGCATAGCGTGACGGGAGACATAGTTAGGACTTATGCAAAAATAACGCAATTGTTGTTATTGCGACCAAAAGGAAGCGATCACCCTTTGGGTGGCTCCCTGCTGGAGCATCGCAAAGCCTTATTTTTCACGAGTGCGTAAGTCCTAATAGTATCAAAATTAGTCGAAAAGTACTGTAAGGCATTCGGAATTACAAAGAAAATAAGCGACTGCGGCACTCAAGCATCACCACTGCACTCGATACTAGCAATAGCGATAAAAGTTAAGTCGTCACGCGAAGCTGGAAACTTTGACAATATACGATGATCCCCGCACCGGCATGCAAGGTGAAATCAGCAATATGTTGGCTAATGAGTTGTTTTAGAAGAACGCTTAACGTGCAAAAGTTTGTTTAAGTTTAGGTTAACAAAAGATTATGTTTTGTTTGCTATTGCCCTATAATATCCTTTTACTACTGTATTTCGCTCAAGATACCAAAGATTCATCGGGGGGATTTTGATGAGTAAGTGGCAAAATACAAACAAACCTGGGGCACATTTGATTAAGCAAGTTCAAACATATATTGTTCAGGTTTTACAGCTTATTACACAGTGGTGCCAAACAATAAAAAGTTGGCCGAGTTTCAGTTCCATCAGGGGCAAAGCATCCCTATTTTTAGTAGGAGTGAGCTTGAGCGTAGTGATCGTCGCCTGCTCAGCAAGCAATTCAGTTTCTCAGGGTGATGTCAAGCTAACGCTGGTTTCTTTTTCGGTAACTAAAGCAGCTTACGAGCGGATTATTCCTAAATTTGTCCAAAAGTGGAAGAAAGAACATAACCAAAACGTCACTTTCACTCAAAGCTATGGTGCATCTGGTTCCCAAGCAGATGCTGTGATTAAGGGTTTACAGGCAGATGTGGTACACCTATCACTTGGCATTGACGTCAATAAAATTGAACAAGCAGGTTTCATTAAACCGGATTGGGAATTAAAAGCTCCCCTTGGTGGCATTCTCACTAGATCTGTAGTAGCTTTTGTTACTCGTCCTGGCAATCCCAAAGGTATAAAGACTTGGGCAGATCTGGCTAATAATGGCGTGAGCGTAATTACAGCGAACCCCAAAACCTCTGGCGGTGCGAGGTGGAACTTCCTTGGAATTTGGGGTTCTGTAATAGTAAAAGGGGGTGAGCAGACGCAAGCACAGGAGTTGGCTAGCAAAGTTTATCAAAACGCCCCCGTGCTACCTGAAAGTGCGCGTGCAGCTACCGATTTATTTTTCCAGAAAAATCAGGGAGATGTCTTAATCAACTACGAAAACGAGGTAATTCTGGCCGCTCAGAATGGTCAGAAACTGTCTTATGTAGTACCCGAGATTAACATTTCCATCGACAACCCTGTCGTTGTTGTGGACAAAAACGTTGATCAGCATGGCACTAGAAAAATAGCAGAAGCGTTTGTCAATTATCTTTACACACCAGAAGCCCAGCGAGAATTTGCGCAATTAGGATACCGTCCGGTTAACCCCTACTTGGCAGTAGAGATGGCGTCGAAGTATCCTCAAATTCAAAATATTTTCAATGCTCAATATCTGGGGGGCTGGGATAATATCCAGAAGAAGTTTTTTGCCGATGGGGCGATTTTTGACAATATTCAGAGTGCCAACAAAAAGACGTGATAGCTATACATTGCCCGCATATTTCTTAATATTGCACAAATGGGGCAGCCAAAGCATAAATTGAATTTATTCTTTGGCACAAAAGCCAAGGAGTTCTTGCAAGATTGCAATTGGTAGAGAATTATTCAGATTTATCATCTTCATCTGATATTCGATCAATATTCTCGGTAGTCCGCAAGTCTGGCACTTCCTACCCATGCTGCGTCACAAGTGCGATACGCATCCAGGCGTCACGCTCCGCGTATCGCCGGATTAATGAGTATTTTTACTGCTAATCCAGCGAATTTTGCTGTGTGCCTGGAGCACAGAGGATCTCAAATATCCGAGGTCAATTGCCAATGCTTGCCAGTACTCACTTGTAGAGATTTGACGCTATAGTTCGTTTGTCATTTTAAGTTCTGAATTTTTCAAAAGAAAAATTTTAAGTTCGGAACTCACTTCTAAGATCGCTAAATTCTAAGAAACTGAAACCAGGAAGACCAGGAAAAATCAGTTTGGAAGACCAATTAAGGTTTCTTTTCATCTTTGCCATGACCGTTATGTGACAGCTAAAAACAGACGCACTCACCGTCGTATTGGTTTGCCAATTTCCGTTGCTCTATGAACCTCATTTAATTTCCCAGTCTTGACATCGTAGATGTAGCCATAGATAGCAATGTAGCCCGGTACCAATGGGTGGAATCGAATCCGTCTGACGTCTGTTGCAACACTTTCTTCCTGGTTACTGATAGTCAACCATTTCATGAAGTATCCTTCGGTTGATCCCGTTCCTGATTGCCCTGCAGGAGTAAAAGTACCGTCTGCATTCAGAGTTGCGGTATCGAGATCATTCCCCAGCAATTTACTGATGATGTCGTCTGTGAAGAATTCCATGCCACAATTGGTGTGGTGAATCACAAACCACTCCTGAGTACCGAGTAGTTTGTGGGAGATCACCAGCGAACGAATCGCATCATCACTCAGACGTCCACCAGCATTACGAATCACATGAGCATCCCCTTCAGACAGTCCTGCATATTTAGCAGGGTCGAGTCGAGCGTCCATGCAAGTGAGAATTGCAAAGTGTTTAGCTGGAGGTATCGCAAGGTTCGCTTTGTCACCAAAGGTTGCAGCGTAAGCAGTATTGGCTGCTAAGACTTCATTGACAACTTGGCTCATGAATTTCTTACCTCTAACAATAAATACGATGTATCGTCCGATAGCTTGCTGAGCAAGGAATGTTATTTTCTAGCAGTCAGCCATTCTGTTAAAAGAATACCACGGTTAAACAATACAATTACTGTACTTTGCTCATCTACCTAAAAGGCTCTGTACAAGCACTGTCGGCAAACTTGGGATATCCTAATATTGCTCTAATCTTTATTTTTGCGGCACTCTGTTCGAGTCTTGACTTTTCTTTTTTTCCTTTTGTAGCTCAAATAATGAATTTTCAACATTACATTGATTCTAGGGGATAGAGCAGTAAGTCAAAGAAGCGACTCTAGGAATCCCCAACCTCAACGGCAGCCTAAGTTGGGGAGGATATAAATTAATTTGCGGAAGCCAATTCTTTGACATTGGGTTGCAAACTCTTCACAGATTGTGCAAAATCATTGAGAGCTTCTTTCAATCTCTGATCAATTTCCTCATCAAATTGAAGACTGCCATCTTGTTGTATTTGCAGTTGTTTATCTACTGCATAAACACCGCCCAAGATGAATCGTGCTTTTAACTCTGACAAGACGGGTTTGAGGGCATAATCAATTGCCAACAAATGAGCTAGAGTCCCACCAGTCGCGATAGGTAACACGACTTTCCCTGACAACGCTCTTTGAGGTAGCAAGTCTAAAAACGCTTTGAGAACTCCCGTGTAGGCTGCTTTGTAAATCGGAGTGGCAATAATAATACCATCTGCCTTTTCTATGAGTGCTTTTGGTTGTTCTAGATCTGGGCTATCGTAACGTCCATAGGCTAAAACTTCAGCAGGGATATCACGAACAGAGATAATATCCGTTTGGAATCCCTCTTGCTGCAAAATTTTAGTGGAGTGTTCCAGAAGGGTGTAGGTTCTGGAAGGATGAGATGGACTGCCAGCAATTGCTATGATGTTAGCCATATTTTTTGAACCGATACTTTTGGGAATCGCGTTTGTTAACAAACATATAAGCTGAGAGTTATCTTCAGCGAAGAAACTGCGTATCTCGTATTTATACTACGGCAATTATATCAAAAAACCGTTATTTATGGAATTTTAAGATAAAATTGCTGCACGTCCTATCAAGTCTAGCAAGACTCTTTTCTGAAAAAGAGGTTTGTATGTGACATACTCCCGACTGTGATGCTTCTTACGTATACAGAGCGGGCTTCTCATCGACTCCAGCTATTGCTTCGGACGTTAGATGAGCTTTATTGACGGAATGCCCTACCGCCAAATGTTTGATATTGATTGCTGCATTATGGTCACGCTCAAGCGTCAGTCCGCATTCAGGACAGACATGAAGCGTATCCTTCAGTTGTTTCAAGACTTTCGTACCGCATCCAGAGCAGTTTTGAGAAGTGCCGTTTGGATTCACCGCTCTTGTCAGCAATCCGGCTCTTTGAGCCTTGATTGAGAGAATTTGCAGGAATTGACCCCATCCAGCGTCATTTACCCATTTTGCCAATTTTGATTTAGCAAGCCCTTTGATAAGTAGATAGGTGGAAATAAACAGAACTATGTTAAGAAATGTAAAAATGCCTCAAACCCTTACTAATGACTAATGACCAATGACTAATGACTGCCAAAACTAGTTAACTTTATTTGTACCGACCTACTTATTCAGCTTTAGTTATTTGAACTTTGTTAAGTGCGTACGAGTACGCCATATTTTGAATGCGTCATTTGAGCATAGCAAGTGGGACTGAACCCTCACCCAAAATGCACCAACTGTGAGTCCCAAGCCGTAAAAAAATACTCCAATCTCATATGAGTTCCTAACTTTTTCTATACTTTCGTCTTTCCGCCTTTTTCGCCAAAAAAGTCAAGTTTAAAAATGAGATACAATTGCTATTTTTATACAATCTTTATAATTGAAAATTATATCAAAAGCATATACTTGTATCAAAGTATCAAGGATTACTACTTACTTATTCAAGACCTGATTTGCAATTCTCGCTTCACCTATAGAGTAAGGAAAAACATTAAAATAAGTGAAAATAGGGATAAAAAACTCTCTCTTGAGAGGGTTGTATTCTTTATCAAACTAAATTAATAATAAGTATTTTAAACCAACTTCAGGGATAGTCATCAAACAACTGTTTGTTAAAAAATGGAACCACTATAGGCTGCCATTAATTTTTAATAACAAGCTACTGCATCTACCTCATTCTCGTCAGATGTTCAAATTTACCAGACAAATGCTATACTCTTTTTTTCTGTAATCTACTTAAAATTTGTGTGTTTTGAGGGACACAACCATTATGTCTGCGAAAAAGACAGACGTACTCAAAAATTGGTTGATAGTAGTAGCACTCACGTCTATTTTATCACCAATAGTATTTTTCTTCACATTTTCCAAAATGGAGGAGTGGTCAAATCAACCAAAAATCGAAAATAGAACTCAAGTATTTTCAACAACTGCTACCCTTTTGTTAGGATTAGCAGTGATGATTCATGCATACGTGGCAGCAAAACGCGCCCAAGCTCTTGAAGAAAGTGCGATCGCAGCGCACAAGAGTAATGAGATTGCAATTAAGAATGTCCGTATCGCCCAAGAAAGGTTGATTACAGAACGCTTTATGACTGCAATTACCCAGCTTGGGCATGAAAGTGCTGCGACACGGACCGGTGCAATTTATTCTTTGGAAAGAATTGCTCAAGATTCTCCTCAGCAATACTGGACAATCATGGAAATTCTGACAGCTTTTGTGCGAGAGAATGCTGCTGGAAAACCGCAAAATGAGCAAACTCAAGAAACTGCAAGAACTCCTACAGATATTCAAGCAGCCTTGAATGTCATCGCCAGACGTCAGATCCAAAAAGACCAGCCAAATCAGAAAATTGATTTGCGATATGCTGATATGAGCACAGCAGACTTGCATAAAGCCAACTTCCAGCAAGCAGATTTGCGGGGAGCTAACCTCTGTCAAGCCAATTTACAGGGAGCTAACTTGTGTGAGGCAAATTTGGAAGGTGCTAAACTTTCTGGGTCAATTCTATATGAGGCCAACTTGCAATCAACTAACTTAACTGATGCGAACCTTTCTGGAGCAAACCTTAATTGTGCTCAAGCCTCTGGGGCAAATTTACGTGCAGCAAATCTTACAGGAGCAAGTTTGCGTGGAGTCAATCTACGAAGAGCCAATTTATACAAAGCCAATTTGCAAGGGTCTAATTTAAAAGCTGCGAACTTACAAGAGGCAAAGCTGTTTTTAGCTAATTTGCAAGGAGCAAAGTTGGGTAAAGCCAACTTGCAAGGAACAGGTTTGATTGGAGCAAATTTGCAACAAGCAAACCTGAATGGGGCAAACCTGCAACAAGCAAACCTGAATGCAGCCAAACTGCAAAACACAGAAATGTTTTTTGCTAATTTTTCTGAAGCAAGCCTTAGAGAAACTGACCTCTGCGGAGCAAACCTTATGGGAACCAACCTACAAATGGCAATTCTCCATGAAGCAAACCTCTGTGGGGCAAACCTCATGGGAGCCAACCTTAACATGACAAATCTAAGCCATGTAAAACTGGAAGGGGCAATTTTAACAGGAGCCAAAAACCTGAAACTGCATCAAGTGACATTTACACAAGACGATGTTGGAACTCACCTGACAGATAATGTTCCATCATAGCGAGGATCGCACGCCGATTAATTAACTAACAGCAAGTTGGAAGCACAATTAACTGACTGATAATTCATTTACATTTCATATGCAAACAGGGTGCGTCCCTACTTTTCAATACACCCAAACTGACTGACCTGACTAAAATTCTTTTGCAGCTACCAATTATATCGTGTCGGGTTAAAGACTTAATCACCACACTCCATAGGGAAATCCAAATTTTCGATTTTTGCAAGCAGGGTAAGCGCATCTTGTCAATCAGAACGTCTCAGAGTCAATCAAGCCGAAAATCGTCGCAGTAATTCTTGCTTATTGATAATATTTTTGGCGATTGCAAAAAAGCAACACACGCCTCAGCGCAAAGCGCATGCTGCGGGAAGACGTATCGCTTTGACCCTTGGGAAACATACAAAACGAGAAACTGTGATCATTCCTTAAAACACAAACACATGTTTTTGTCAACACTTATTTAGATGCGCTTACCCTGTTTTTGCAAGAAGTTTAGTGTCCGAGAAACAATGATTACTCAACAGCGGTAGAACTCAAAGTCCTTGTCTCCCAAACAACCATATTATTATGAGTGGACGTTGGTGCAGGTGGCTGGTGTAAGGCAATCAACTGTGCTAATGTTCCTTTTAGCTGAGTACGAGGAACAATATCATCCACAAAGCCGTGCTTGAGTAAATCTTCCGCAGTTTGAAACTCCTCTGGAAGTTTTTCCCGTAAGGTTTGTTCGATCACTCGCCGCCCAGCAAAACCAATAGTAGCCTTTGGTTCTGCTATGATAATATCGCCCAACATGGCAAAGCTAGCAGTCACACCACCAGTGGTGGGATTTGTCAAAACGGGAATGTACAGCAACCGCGCTTCTTGATGACGCTGCAAAGCGGCAGAAATTTTCGCCATCTGCATGAGCGAAAGCATTCCTTCTTGCATCCTCGCTCCACCAGAGGTGCAAACAATAACCACAGGATATCGTCGTTGAGTGGCTTGCTCAATCAGGCGCGTCAGTTTTTCTCCGACAACCGAACCCATACTTCCTCCCATAAACCGGAAGTCCATAACGCCAAGAGCAATGGATAAACCATTTATTTGACCAAAACCAGTTTTAACTGCGTCTATTAACTTCAGTTTGTCCTGGGTTTCCCGCAGGCGATCAATATAAGGTTTGCGATCGCGAAACTGCAGTGGATCGGTGGGACACAAATGCTCATCTATCGATCTCCAACTGTTCACATCAATTAATTGACGGATGCGCTCATCACTATCAACCCGATTATGATGTCCACACTCAACACAAACCATTTGGTTTGCTCTTAAATCTTTGGCATATGTCAACACACCACAGTTAGAACATTTATGCCACAGTCCATCAGCAATCTCACGCTCTTGGCGTTCTAGGATAGTAGATCCTGATTTCCGTCGATTTGCAAACCAATCTAATAAAGACTTTAAACCGCGTGATTCTTCGTTGTTCGCCATTTGTATCTTATCTAAGTCGATAGTATGTTGAAAAAAGATCAAACCGATGCTGTCTTTGTCTTAGTTTTTTATCATCATTCCTTTGTCCATATTAAGGATGAATGACTCATAACTAATGACAACATATTCAAAATTGTCTTGTAAGCTGTAAAAGACCATATTTTAGATCTTTGGTTGCCAGCTTAACGAAAATACGTAAACCAATTCAAGTCTGTTGCTCGCCTTCTGAGAAACTTAAAAAGTAGCAAAGCAGTCCATTTCTTTTGTAAACGTACCTACAAAGCTGCCCCAAATAAGATTTCACCCCCTAAATCAATAATATTTGTTGGTATGTTATGAGAACCAAGCAGTTGTTGCATCAATTTTGCTTGTCAAAAGGGTACCCGTTATTAAGAGGATCATCCAACTCACCCTTAGGGTTTGTCTGTGGCTAAGGCTACAGCTTTTGTGACAGCGCACGCGCAGTCTCTTTGAAAGAGGTACGCACACCTATGGCGATCGCCCGTATAGCCCGTCTCTTTTAGAGACGGAGCAAGCGTTCTGAAGGAACGGTTGGGGGCTAGGGCGTGCTACGCGATACGCAAAGCGTCAAGCAAGCGGGCTTATCGCCCCCAAGTTCTCTGGAAGCTTCCGCCAACAAACAAGCGTGTTGTGCAGGAAATACGGACACGCTGCTTTGAGTGGTGAATACCAGTGTGCAGGGTGTGGAAAACCAGGCTGCAGGGCTGAATTCACAAGATGATGTTATCAAAAGCTTAAAGATAGATAGGGTGATGAAATCTACAATTATAGTGTATCTCCAAGTAGAGAGTGTCAATGCCCCAACGGGTGCGGGGGTAATACCATTTCACGATATGCCTGATACACCAGTACTGGCAAGGGCGGACAGGTGCCTCAAGTCGGGAGACCCGCCCACGGTGAGACAGCGCTCTTTGGAGGATCTCCCGCTCTCACGGCGACTGCGGAGCGCGTTAGCTCCGGCCCCCTTAGGGGCTAGCGTGACCGTTCGGCACGGGGCCGTGCCCGATAGGCGTTAGCCATAGGGCTCAGGTCATCAGCCATAGGGCACTGTCCTCCCCTACACCCGCCCCGGAGGGGCTTGCTCAAATTCAGTTATTCAATTGATTGGAAAAAATAATCGTAAATAAAAAGACAAAATCGCCTCGCCGCCAAATAGAGCAATGATTGCTCCACAAGCAAGAAAAGGACCAAAAGGTATCTTTTGCCCCCATTTTTGAGACAGCGCTGTGCGACTGCTGTGCTGTGATAGTATGATTTTGCCGCCAGCGACTATTACTCCAATAAGACTTGCAAGAAAACTAGCAAGCAACAAATACTTCCATCCTAGCCATGCTCCGATCATGGCTGCTAATTTGGTGTCTCCTCTACCCATAGCAGTTTTGCCAAAGACAATTGAACCAATTATGGCGATCGCATCAAATAGCCATAAGCCCAGCACTGCTCCTCCTATCGCCATTTTCAGATGATCTACCAATCCGATCCAACTCGCTTCTGGTAGAAAGCCACAAATTATGTGAAAAACAATTCCTACTAACAAACCTGATTTAGTCAGTGAGTTTGGTAGTGTCATTGTATCTAAATCAATCAGCGATAGTGCCAATAACCAACTGCAAAACGCCCAGTACCCTACTGTAGAGAGTGAAAATTTCAGTATCCAAAAAACGAACAAAAAAATAAAACCCGTTACCCCCTCTACCACAGGATAACGGATAGAAATTTTTCTTTTACAATTGCGACAGCGCCCTTTTAACCATAGCCATCCCAACACTGGTACATTCTCGTAGGGTTTGAGTTGGTTTAAGCAATGGGGACAATGAGAGGGTGGAAAAAGAATCGAAAGTCCAATTGGTAACCGATAGACTATTACATTAATAAAGCTGCCAATAGATGTGCCTAAAGCAAAGACGATCAAACTTGTCTGGACTATGATCAAGATGAACATTCAAGTCAATTGTGAGTTAGTTGGGTGTTTGGGCTTTCCCCATGAACAGCTGGTGAGACAGGGCTATGCAGGAGGCTCTCCCACTCTCACGGCGATTGCGCTCTAGTGGGAACGGCTACGCCATTGGGCTATCGCAGCGTGACCAAAGGTCATACCCGAAGGATTCACCCAGAGGGTTTTTGCCATTTGCTCAAAAGTTATAACCTTAACTCATGACTGATGACTCATGACCAGTCTTTATGGCTTAATACATATACGACTCAATCTGATTCAAAGGAACGAAGCATTCTTCAGGTAAGAGAATTGGTTGGTGAGTAAATATCACTTTACCTCGGTGATTAGACCGATTAATTGCGACTCCTGAAGCTTGTCCAGTGATTTCGGGATGTACCTCACAGTAAGTGTGGTAGATTTGCCCAGCAGCTCTGATGACGGTTGGATCAATCAAAGCTGGCTGGCTCTTCTGATTGGTATAGTTTTCCTGTCCTTTTTTTAAAGCGTACACCACTCGCGAAGTATTGTTGTAGGTTTGTGTTAATAGTTTATCCGAAAATTTTCTTTAAAGTTGCCAAAATTTCCACTTTAAGCATATGCACTCATTTTGCTTCCAGAACTTGGATAAGTGCTTCGCCCATAGCGCGACAACCCAAAAGGTTCATACCTGGGGAAATTATATCTCCTGTGCGATCGCCTCTTTGTAACACTTCTAACACTCCTTGTTCAATCTCATCTGCTGCGGTTGATTCATTTAAACCATAACGAAGCATCATAGCAGCACTTAAAACCTGTGCTAAAGGATTTGCTTTATCTTGCCCTGCTATATCTGGGGCAGAACCGTGGACGGGTTCAAAAACTCCTGGATTAGAAGCACCCAAACTTGCAGAGGGTAACATTCCGATGCTGCCAGTTAGCATAGCAGCTGCATCTGAAAGAATATCACCAAACAAGTTGCCTGTGACAATAGTGTCAAACTGCTTGGGAGCGCGTAACAACTGCATGGCTGCATTATCTACATACATGTGAGAGAGTTCCACATCCGGATACTCTTGGGCAAGTTTGGTGATGCGATCGCGCCACAGTTGAGAAACTTCCAACACATTCGCCTTATCCACCGAACAGAGTTTCCCTCCGCGTTTACGTGCAGCTTCAAACGCCACCCGCCCAATGCGCTCAATTTCTGATTCGGTGTAAGCCATCGTATTGACACCGCGCTTTTCACCCGTTTCTGTTTCAAAAATTCCTTTGGGCTTGCCAAAGTAAATTCCTCCGGTGAGTTCGCGGACTACCAAAATATCAACACCTTCCACAACCTCCCGTTTCAAGGAAGAAGCATCAATCAACTGAGGCAATATTTTCGCTGGGCGCAAATTGGCAAATAATCCCAACCCTGCACGCAGTCCTAACAAACCTGCTTCTGGACGTAAATGGGATGGTAGGGTGTCCCATTTATAACCGCCAATGGCTGCTAGTAAAACAGCATCGCTATTGCGACACGTATCTAAGCTGAACGCTGGTAGGGGTTCGCCTGTAGCATCAATTGCAGCACCACCGATGAGTGCTTCAGTGAATTGAAACTGAATATCAAACTTTTTCCCTACGACTTTCAGCACGTCTACCGCAACTGCCATAATTTCGGGTCCGATGCCATCGCCAGGGAGTAGGGTAATCCGGTAGTTCTGGGTCATAGTTCGTTTTGGTGGTAGGTAAATGTTTAATCGCGCAGAATTTCTTGCAGATTAAATATCATACCTAGCAAGTGTACGCCCATGAGTAGCAATCGAGCAAAAAACTGGGTAAAGCCTGTAATCCTTATTTGGTGTTGACATCCGTTACACCGCACGCCGCAAAGCGGCGTGCGGTAATTTTATTATTATGTGATTCAAAGAACTTGATATAAAAAATTAAGGAACGCCAAGGAAATGAGTGAACACCTGGGTGATAAGCTGGACTCGCCCGAGCAAAAGAGGCAACAGGAGGCGGCGCAGTGGAAAGAACAGGCTCGACAACAGGCTCAGGAGGAGCAACGGCAAATCTCAGAGGAGCAGCGGCAAACCTCAGAGGAGCAGCGGCAGTCTTTTGAAGAAGATAGGCAGTTACAAGAGAAGAGCCGAGAAGCTGCAGAAGA